>JAPLCH010000235.1 GCA_026392325.1 Solirubrobacterales bacterium
CCCTCGAGTGGTTCGTCCCATCACCGCCTCCGGCAAACAACTTCGACGTAATCCCGACTGTCCGCTCCGTAGAGCCAATGAAGGACATTCGCGCAGAGCTAGAGCGCGCCGGCGCCAAGGCGTAGCGTGGAAGCGTCACGCCTCCCCGCCATGGAGGGCTCTTCAATCTCAGGTATCAGGCAGATCCTGAACGACTATGTCGTTCTTACAAAGCCGAAGGTTCAGTCACTTCTGCTCCTTACAACCGTTGCCGCAATGGAGATCGCGGGAAGCCCCTCGATCAGCCTGATCATCCTCACCTGCCTTGGTGGCTATCTCTCAGCAGGAGGCGCTGGGGCCGTAAACCATTGGTATGACAGGGACATTGACCTTCAGATGGAACGGACGGCCACACGCCCTGTGGCGTCCGGACGCGTCAAGCCTAATGCTGCTCTTGCTTTTGGCCTGATCCTCGCTGCTGTCTCGCTGGTAGAGATGACGTTGTTCGTCAACCTCCTCTCCGCCCTTCTGGCCTTCAGCGGATTTCTGGGCTACACCCTCATGTACACGGTGTGGCTCAAGCGTTCAACCCCGCAGAACATCGTTATCGGTGGAGCAGCCGGTGCAGTGCCGCCACTTGTTGGCTGGGCTGCAGTTACAGGCTCGCTTGAGCTCGCAGCGATCTATCTCTTCGCGATCGTCTTCTACTGGACGCCACCACACTTCTGGGCCCTCTCATTGATGATGAAGGACGAATACGCCAAGGTGGGTGTCCCGATGATGCCCGTCGTGCGAGGCGAGGATGAAACGCGTCGTCAGATCGTTCTCTACACGGTCCTTCTCGTAGCCGTAACGCTTCTGCCCGTCGCAGGGGGCCTGTTCGGGTTGCTCTATCTCGTAGCAGCGATAATCCTTGATGGAATCTTCCTCACCCTTGCAATACGACTTCAAAAAGCAGCAACCCGGCCTGCCGCACTCCGGCTCTACCTTTACTCTCTTGGGTACCTCGCGCTCCTCTTTGCGGCGATGGTCGTAGACTCCAAGATCTGAACCCTCGGGGGATTGAAATGAACAGAGACATCGCAAGAAGAAACATCAAGATCGGACTTGGACTCGGGGCAGTTTGCTTCGTCATGTTCGGACTTTCATTCGTGGCAGCAACCCTTTACAACGCGGCCTGACCATGAGCGACAACCAACCAGTCCAGACTCAAGCTGCGCCTGCCGGTGAGGAGATCCATCTCCCAGGTCCGTCAGCCATCCCACTTTTCACTGCAATCGCAATCACCCTGGTTGTGATCGGTCTCGGGCTGAGCCTTGTAATCAGCGCGATTGGTGCCGTTCTACTTGTGATCTGCATCGTCAGGTGGATCTCAGACACGCGTCGCGATATCGCTGAGTTGCCTGAAGCCTCTCTTCCTGACTGAGTCGGGAACATTCGTCGCATTCGCAGGTCAATCCGCACCCTCTGATCCAGAGGGTGCTTTGCTTCGTATACAAGTCATGCCAACTCAGCGTCCGACAACAATCCGATACAGGACACGTCTGTTCGAGGACGTCTGCGAGCTGGTGGACGCCGAGTACAGCCATGACCTTCAGTTGGATGACATCGCCAAGCGCATCGCCTCCTCCCGTCGACAGCTACAGCGCGCTTTCTCCGAGATCGGAAAAACCACTTTCAGGGATTACCTCACAGCCGTGCGGATGACCGAAGCTGCCGAGCTTCTCTCTCAGGATCGACTGACTGTGCGGCAGATAGCGAGAAGCGTCGGCTACCGCCAACCAGCCCAATTCGCCAAGGCCTTCAGGCGGCACCACGGCGAAGCACCATCCGAGTTCAGGGCTTCAGCCCTTCGCGTCGGGGCCGGTTCACCGCTTGTAACTCAGCCTGCCTGAGCGCGGCAGAATGGCCTCAACCTGGCTGTTCCCCGATTCTGGGCGCGCAAAAACGCCGTTCGGCAGACCATCTGTCTCGCCGAATGACTAGAGTGCCGGGGCGATGAAGAACCCTCGTGACGTTACCCGCACAGACCTAGTCCGAATGCTCGCCGTAGGCATCCTTGCCTCCGCGGTGGGAATCGCTATCGGCCTGTCCATTGACTGGTTCCCAACGGCGGCTGCCACGCAGGCCGGCCCGATTGACACGTTCTACGACGTGCTGATCATCATCTCGGTTCCAGTCTTCGTTCTTGTCACCACTGTGGTCCTCTTTTCAGTCATCAAGTTCCGCATGCGCGCTGGCGAAGAGGATCTCGACGGCCCTCCAACGCACGGAAACACGCGCCTCGAGGTGATCTGGACGGCAATCCCGTCGATTATGGTCTCAATCCTCTGTGTCTATGGAGCGTCCGTTCTCAGCGAGATTGACGCAGCCAAGGCAGATCAACTTCAGGTCACGGCTTACGCACAGCAGTTCGCTTGGAGCTTTGAGTACACCGGCCCAGGTGGCAAAAAGTTCCTCGCTAACGAGCTTTATGTCCCTTGCGCGCCTACTGGCACTGCAACGGGCGAAGGGGCCGCTTGCAATGGCACCCAGGTCAAGTTCAACATCAAGGCAGTTGACGTGATCCACTCCTTCTGGATCCCATCAATGCGGATGAAGCAGGATGCTGTCCCCGGGATCACCACACACACCAAGGTGAACCCGAATCGAATCGGAACTTACTCGGTCGTTTGCGCAGAGCTGTGTGGCATCGGCCACGGAATTATGCGCTCCACCGTCCACGTAGTAACACCAGCCCGATATGCAGCATGGTTCGCAGCCAAGAGCGCTGCCAAGACCGCCTGATCCAAGGAGACACTCGATGCCCGCTCAACTAAAAGCACCAGGTTGGTACCGCGCAGGAGCGTTTGTCCTGCTTGGACTTGCATTCTGTACCGGTCTTGTGACTCTCATCCGGAGTCTCTACGGCTATACCCCGCTGATTGACGGAGAGGCCATCACGATCGTCTCGATGATCGGTGTTCCCCTCTTCTTCCTCGTAGGCCTTGGTGCTTTCGATTACTGGTTCTACTGGGCTTCCGGCAAGGACACGCGTCCGGAAGATCACGCGTCACACGGAGCTCACTCATGGCGTGACTACTTCAAGGTCAACACTGACCACAAGGTGATTGGCATCCAGTATGTCTGCACCACATTCTTCTTCATGTTCATCGGCGGCCTCATGGCGATGATGGTCCGTGCAGAGCTTGCAGCTCCGGGTAGCCAGTTCGTTGACGGCCAGGACTACAACAGCCTTTTCAGCGTTCACGCCTCACTCCTGATCTTCCTCTTCATCGTGCCTGTCTTCGCCGGTCTCGCCAACTACGTCCTTCCGCTGATGATCGGCGCTCCGGACATGGCCTTCCCGCGCCTCAACGCACTCTCCTTCTGGATGCTTCCAATCGCAGGAACGCTGATGTCAATCAGCTTCCTCATGCCTGGTGGAGCTTTCGCTTCAGGATGGACTGCCTACGCACCACTATCCACAACACAGCCGCTTGGTCAGATGTGTTTCACCATCGGCGTTCAGTTCGCTGGCGCTTCCTCTATTGCAACCGCACTCAACTTCCTCGTGACCATCATCACGATGCGTGCCCCAGGAATGAGCTTCTGGCGCATGCCTCTGCTCGTCTGGGCCAACTTCGCGACTTCACTGTTGGTCGTAGTCGCAACTCCGTTCATCGCGGCATCGCAGTTCTTCGTGCTCCTTGACAGAAGTCTGGGCTTTCACTTCTTCGACGCAACCATCGGAGCTGGGCGTGAGGGCAATGTGATCATGTACCAGCACGTCTTCTGGTTCTACTCACACCCTGCCGTGTACATCATGATGCTGCCCGGTTTTGGCATCGTCTCGGAGATCCTTTCGGTCAAGAGCCGGAAGCCAATCTTCGGATATCGAATGATGGCCTTCTCGCTTCTCGCGATCGTGCTCCTCGGCTTCACGGTTTGGGCACATCACATGTTCGTCTCGGGAATGCAGTCATGGATCCGCGTTCCGATGATGATCACCACCGCCATCATTGCGGTACCAACCGGAATCAAGATCTTCTCCTGGCTGGGAACAATGTGGAAGGGCGTCCTTCACTTGGACACTCCGATGCTGTTCTGCCTCGGATTCCTGACCATGTTCACCCTTGGCGGGATCTCCGGAGTCATGCTTGCCATGGTGCCGTTTGACATCCATGTCTCCGACACTTACTTCATCGTGGCCCACATTCACTATGTGCTCTTCGGCGGCTCTCTGTTCACGATCTTCGCTGGGGTTTACTACTGGTTCCCCAAGATGACCGGTCGGATGTACGACCAGCGTCTCGGAAAAATCCACTTCTGGGCAACCTTGATCTTCTTCAACGCGACCTTCGCTCCAGTGCACGTGGTCGGCATTCAGGGAATGCCACGTCGCGTTGCTGACTATGCAGAGCAGTTTGCCGGGTGGAACATGGCTATCTCGATCGCTTCATTCCTGCTCGGTCTCTCAACCCTTCTGTTCCTCTACAACATGGTGAACAGCTGGCGCAACGGGCCAGAGGCCGGCTCCAACCCTTATCGGGCGCTCACCCTTGAGTGGCAGGTCAGTTCGCCTCC
>JAPLCH010000204.1:0-3655 GCA_026392325.1 Solirubrobacterales bacterium
CCTGCCAACTGAGACTTTCTGACTAGTCATGATCCTCCGTCGCCTGATCCCCCTTGTCGTATTCGCCTCGATTGCGTTCGGTGTCATGCCGACAAGCGCGATGGCAATGCTGATCTCCATCAAGTCCCTGACGGGAAGGACGTTCGATATTGAATGTGAGCCCAGCGACTCGATCGACAATGTCAAGGCCAAAATTCAGCACGCAACTGGCATTCCGCCCGACCAACAGCGTCTGATCTTCGCCGGGCAGCAGCTTGAGGACGGTAGGACCCTCTCGGATTACAACATCCAGAAAGGGTCAACGCTTCACCTTGTGCTCCGCCTCCGAGGGGGTCCAGTCAACTTCACCGCGGAGCCGACTGTTGCCCGCCAACCAGCAAAGAGTGCACGCTGGGCCCTGACTCTCTCCACAGACACGGGAGGGGATACGAGCAATGGCGCCGCAGCCTTGACTGTTCAGATTTCCACGCGCCTGTCCCAGCCATCCGATGCGCAGGCAATCCCGACTACGCCGTCTTACGCCAATGGAATCGCCCGCTACTCGACATCAGTCAGCTGGCAGTCAAAGCTTCGGCCCCGCTGGGTTCGGATTGGCAGCAAAGTAGGCAAGTGGACCACCTGGCAGCCAATCCTGCCAGCGCTGGTATCGCCCTAGTCCCGCTTGGGGAACCAGGGAATGAAGCCACTTGTCCGGGCGACGTATTCCTCGTAGCCCGGGCGGGTCTTCTTCATTCCCTTCTCCAGCAACGCCTTGCCACTGACGCGCACGAGCATGAATGTGATCAGCGCCGGCCCGACCAGCGCCCACCAGGCATCAACTGAACAGCCGACAAGCCCGAGTCCCCACCAGACGAGACTGTCGCCGTAGTAGTTCGGGTGACGCGTGTACTTCCAAAGTCCACGGTCCATGACCTGACCCTTCGTTGATGGGTCAGCTTTGAACTTCTCAAGCTGCCAGTCACCGACCGTCTCAAAGAAGAGCCCCTTTGCCCAGGTGAGTACCCCCAATACAACAAGCCAGGGGGTGAACTCAGTGTTGTAGGCAACTGCGGCGAGCATTGGCAGCGCCACAAACCACATGATCACGCCTTGCAGCCAGAAGACCACGAAGAGGCTTCGCATGGGCCAAGCGTCGCCAGCCTTGGCACGCATCGCTACATAACGGGGATCCTCGCCCTTCCCGATGTTCCTCCGCCCGAGGTGAATGGTCAGACGCAGTCCCCAGATGGTGACCATGGCAAGCGCTGCGGTTTGAGGAAGGTCGTGAACTCCTGTCAGAACGGCGGCAGTCCAACCGAGCACCACAAACCCTGCGCCCCACCAAATATCCACAATGGAACTGTCTTGGATGGCAAGACTCACAGCCCAAAGGCCGGTCATCACGACAAGGCTAGCGCCGAGACAGAAGAGGATTACGAGTGCAGCACTCATTCGGATTCAGCCAACGGGCGTGACGGTTGCTGACCTACGCACTTGGCAGTGCCGGCGCTGGCGCAAAGGTTGGAACCTGAGTTCCCTGACTCATCGCGGTGATTGCCTCATCAACCCAACGGTCCACCTCAAGCCATGTCCTGTCAAGCCAATCGCCAATCTCGGCTCCCGTTGGAACCTGCTCGCGGGCGACGCGAACGATTTGCACAACGATGTGGCGGCCGGTCAGGCCACCTTCGAGCACGTCCTTGATGCCACGAATTCCCTCGAGGCCAGCGTGGACAAAAAAGACCACATCAATGTTCGGGGCAGCGTCAAGCATGGCCAGGACTCCGCCATGACGCGGTGGAAGTGTGTGCTTGAGATTGGCGAACATTTCTGCGCGCTCCGGCCGATTGCGAGCAATTGCCTTCAGCGCCTTCATTCGCCTCTTGGACGAAACCCGCGTTCCCTCGGGGTAGATAAGCGCGCCTTCCGAAGGACCCATCCCCTGCATCATCTCGCGGATCGCAGCGATCTCAGTTGGGTCACCGGAGTCCCGGTCAAGGAAGTGGTTCCTCAGGCGCTGGCCTGCAATGTCAAAAACCGGGTCGCCCAACAGCTCCTTCTTGATGACATAGCGAAGGTGAACTTTCAACGGGCCGCTGATGCACGCAGCCGACAGCACGTTGTCGACGATGCTCGAGTGGCGGATGATCTCCAAGTAGGGGCCAGTTCTGGCCGAGTCCTGTCCGTCAACTTCGAGCTTCAGGCGGAAGAGGAACTTGGACACGCCCATCATGAAACCTGCCCAACTCTGCTGGCAGACGAATGCTGTGGCCTGAAGCTGTTTCTTGCTGTAGCCAAACCCGCTTGTTATCCAGGTCAGTAGCAGTGCAGTGAGGCCCACAATGTCGGCCAGCAGGTAAGCCTCCCCAAAGAGGAGCGCAGGGACATGGGCCGCTGGCTTCTTGCGATGGACAATCTGAACGATGTCGAGAGCTGCGGCGATAAGCAAGAGGATTGGAAGCAGTGCCGTAACGACAACAGCGAGCAGGAAGATCATCGGAATCGTCTTGAGGCGCCGCTTGATGGTCGCGGAGCGAGGTTCGCTCTTGCTGATTGTGTCTGACCATTCCATTCCCCCATCCTGCCATGGCAAGGGGCGTGGCGACGGCTGGTTGACATGCCGTCACCCGGCCGTCTGACATCATCACTCACAACAACCGCAGACTAGGGAGACACGATGGCAAAAGGACCACAACCAGGAGACGCAGCGCCAGACTTTGAACTTGAGGGTACTCAGGGAAACTTCCGCCTCTCCGAACAGCGTGGCAAGCGAGTGGTGATCCTCTTCTACCCAGGTGACAACACCCCAGTCTGCACCAAGCAGTTCTGCAGCTATCGCGATAACTCCGCCGGAATGGACTCGCTTGATGCCGTAGTCGTAGGCGTCTCACCTCAGGGACTTGAGAGTCACAACGGGTTTGTTGAAAAGCACAGCCTTAACGTCCCCCTGCTTGCTGACACGGAAAAAGTTGCGGCTGGCCTGTTCGGAATGACAGGCATGCTTCCCCCGGGAACCAAGCGCGGTGTTGTGATCGTTGACGGTGAAGGCAACGTTGCCTACCGCCACGACCACCGCTTGGGCCTTGACTTCCAGACAGTGGATGAGCTCAAGGCAGCATTGGCGACAGTCCCCGCCTGACAGTCTGACTTTTCAAGCCTTCAATTTCCGAGGGCAGCTTACGGGTAGGAGTCCGCTCCTCTGGTGTAAACGCCTTTGTGCCTATATGGTCCCCCAAATGATTAAGGGATTTGGCAGTGTCTGCCTTGTAGCCTGTTCGATCGCCTTCTTGGGCTGTGGTGACCAAGACTGCAGCCTCCGCGTTCCAGGCTCAAACCTTGCGGGTTGTGACCTGCGAGGCAAAAACCTCTCCGGCTCAGACCTTACGGGCGCAAAGTTGAACGGCGCCAACCTGAAGGGCGCCGTATTGACCGACACCAAGTTGGATTACGCCGACTTGAGCGGGGCCAAGATGGACAGAGTTGATCTCGCCGGAGCACACCTCCGAAATGTGAACTTCAGCAAGGCCACGATGGTCAACTCAGACCTGAAGGACACTGTGATGAACGGCGCTAACTTCGACAATGCGAACCTCAGTCGAGCAAGCTTGCGTGGAGCGACGCTATTCAACAGCACACTGAACGGAGTGAACCTCTCATCTGCTGACATGAGCCGGCT
>JAPLCH010000204.1:3692-12669 GCA_026392325.1 Solirubrobacterales bacterium
GACATGAGCCGGCTCAACCTGAACGGAGCAGCCTTGACACATGCCACGCTGACCTGGGCCGACTTGAGTCACGCCGATCTTTACCGAGCTGACCTGACTGGAACGACATTGAAGAACGTCAACCTTTGCGGTACGAAAATGCCGAATGGCGAAAGCCACCCGTGCGACGCTCCAAACTCCGGGCCAACGACTGGCCGCGAAGCGCGTCCGCTGTCAGACGCAGCAAGCGGGCAGCAGCCTGATGCGCCGCGCACACCAGCCACACCAGCCTCTCCGACTGATCCGGCCGCTCCAACTAATCCGTCAGCTCCAGCTGTACCACCGGGCCCTTCCGATCCACTTGGCCGGCCACAAGGTCTCAAGTCAACGCCATGAAGCTCTACACCTGCGGCCAGAAGTCGGGAGGAGCAGCCCTGGGACACCCGTGTGGCCGTGCCGCCGCCGCACTGACAAAGGCCGGTTACGGGCCGACAATTGAGGTTGTGCCTGGTTACCGCCTGCTTCCCTGGACCCGCAAAGGCAAGCGTGAACAGATCCGTGAGCTCACCGGGCAGGAGAACGTGCCCGTTCTTGTGCTCGACGATGGTGAGGCGATCGCGGGAAGCGGAAACATCATCAAGTGGGCCAAGGCCCACCCCGCTTCCGCAAGCTGACCGACCCCGTCAGCTCAAGCTGAGAGTGGCACGGCTGAACGACCACGGATCAGGTCGGCGGCCTTCTCACCAATCATGATCGTTGGCGCGTTCGTGTTGCCACCGGAAATGATCGGCATGACCGATGCGTCAGCAACACGCAGGCCTTCAATCCCACGAACCTTCAGCTCTGGGTCCACAACAGCCATGTCGTCCTGGCCCATCCGGCAAGTTCCGACCGGGTGGTAAAGGAGCTCAACACGCTTGCGGATGTCAGCCTCAATGTCAGAGTCCGTCTCCACACCCGACCCTGGGTAAATCTCACGGCCAAGCGCTGACTTCAATGGCTCGGTTGCAGCAATCTCACGGGAGAGTTTGACGCCGGCAACCAACGCGGCCATGTCTTCAGGTTCAGAGAGTGTGTTGGTAATGACTCGCGGCGCAGCCATCGGGTCAGTTGAGCGCAGGGTCAGCTCTCCACGACTCTTTGGCGACACGAGACAAGGCCCCAATGTGACCGAGTGCTCCTTGTACTCCTCAAACCCGTTTGCAGCGAAGAAGAGCGGGGCGAAGTGGTACTGAAGGTCAGCGGCTGGGAGACCTGGGCGCGAACGGACGAAGGCAAAGGCCTCCGCAACGGAGGTTGTGAGTGGACCCTTCTTTTGAAGCAGCCACTGGAGCATGTACTTGGGGTGTTCCGCATCAGCCAGCGTGCCTTGAATGATGGAGTCAAAGATCGTGACGATGTAAGGGTGGTCCTGCAGGTTCTTGCCAACGCCAGGAAGGTCGTGGCGAACCTGAACTCCAGCTGCTTGAAGGTCCGAGGCGGGACCAATACCGGCAAGCATCAGGATCTGCGGAGTGTTGCACGTCCCAGCTGAGAGGATCACTTCCTGCGAGGCATGTGCCACGCGCTGGCGTCCGCGCTTGTCGCGGTAACGAACTCCCGTTACACGGTCACCGCTGAACTCAAGACCGATCACCTGGGCGTGCTTGACAACCTCCACGTTCTGGCGCTTCATCGCCGGACGCAGGTAGGCATCGGCAGTGCTCCAGCGCCTGCCACCCTTCTGCGTCACTTGAACGGTTGAGCAACCATCCTGCTCTGGGCCGTTGTAATCCTTAATGCGTGGAATGCCGTTTGCCTCTGCAGCCTCAAGGAATCTCTCCGCAAAAGGGTTTGGGTCATGTGAGTCTTCAACCCGGACAGGCCCTCCTACTCCGTGGTATTCGGAGGCGCCGCGTGAGTTGTCCTCAGCGCGCATGAAGTACGGAAGTACGTCCTTCCAGCTCCAGCCAGTAGCACCCATCTGCTCCCAAGTGTCGTAGTCAAGAGAGCGGCCACGCACATAGAGCATCGCGTTCATTGAACTTGAGCCACCGAGCGCCTTGCCCCGGGGAAGGTAGATCTCCCGGTTGTCACAGAAGGGCTCCGGTTCAGTCTGGTAATTCCAATCGTGTTTGGTCTTGAACTGGTTTGGAAAAGCTGCCGGAATTGTGATGTTCGGATGGCGGTTGGATCCGCCAGCCTCGAGCACGGTCACACGACAGGAAGGGTCTTCTGAAAGACGGTTGGCAACGGCGCAGCCGGCTGAACCGGCGCCCACGATTACGTAGTCAGCTGAATTCATTTCGCGATCATCGCGCATAAATGGCAATTGCGCCACCTCTGATGCTGTTCATTGTCGCCAAGGCATCCGCAACGGAGTATTCTTCTAGCTATGAAAGTGATACGCAGCACACAAACCCACCGCGCCGTCGCTCTTGCAGCCACCGCAGCGGTTCTGTCCCTGTCCCTCGTGTCCTCAGCCTCAGCGGCAACGCCGCCGGTCGGACCATCAACCGCGTCGTTCTACGCGCCAGCAGCCAGCAAGATCAAGGGTGGCAAGCATGGCGATGTGATCTGGTATCGCACGGCCCAGGCCGCGCTGAGCCTCACGAACGCCTCAAGGGTGATGAACGTCGTCTACAAGTCCCAAGACTTGAAGGGCAAGAACATTCCGGTTTCCGGCACGGTCTGGATTCCCAAGGGAACTGCCCCAACCGGTGGTTGGCCAGTGATTTCATGGGGCCACGGGACCACAGGCTCAGCAGACATTTGCGCCCCATCGCGCATCGCCAACACGGTTTCCGGCAGCTACACGAGTTATGTGTTCCCACAGATCAACGCTTGGCTCGCAGCTGGTTACGCGGTAACAATGTCTGACTATGAAGGACTCGGAACTCCCGGCGTCCATCATTGGCTCATCGGTCACTCAGAAGGACGTGGGATCATTGACATCGTCACAGCAGCGAAGAAGCTCGATACCCATGTGGGAACAAAGTGGATTGCAGCTGGCCACTCACAAGGAGGTCAGTCGGTTCTGTTTGCAGCCGCCGACGCAGCCAAGTGGGCACCATCGCTGCAGCTCAAGGGCGTAGCTGCTTACGCACCGGCAAACCACATGAAGACCACTGTCATCTTCGCAACCGCTGCCATCAAGACTCCAAACGGTCTTTCTGGCCTTGGCGCGCTGCTACTGCGGACAGCGACGTTTGCCGATCCAACACTGAAGCTCGTGGACATCATGAACCCAGCCGCCTATGCGCTGGCCGGTCAGCTTGAGACAAAATGCCTTGGTACTGACGGGCTCAGCTCCCCATCCAGCTTCGGACAGTTCGTCCCAGGCGACCTGATGAAGACTTGGACTGGCAGCACTTGGACATCACCAAAGGTGCTCAAGGGCCTGAACGCACTTGACAGCCCGGCCATCAATCCGTCTCCTAAGAACAACCCAAACCTTGTCTACACGGGACCGAAGCTGATCATGCAGGGCTCAATCGACTCAACGGTTCCAGCCTTCACCACGCAGGCACTGCGTGACGAGATCAGCACTGCTGACGGGGCATCAACACTCACTTACCACGAGTACGCAGGCATTGACCACGGCGGAGTTGTGGCTGCTGGCGAAGCAGACGCAATCGCCTGGTTCGCAGCTCGATTCGCCAAGTAGAAAAGACAAAGGTTTTATGGGGCGCCGGTTCAATGTTGGATCGGTGCCCCAAAGCCTTTACTCTTAGGTGACATGAGTATCCGCCCAATCCCAACCCTCGCCGCAGCTGTGATGCTTGGATCAATTGCGTTGGGGATGCTCCCCTCCACGGGCTCTGGCGCTGGAGAACCATCCGGACCAGGAACTGGCCCATGGAGTCTTGCCGCATTTGACTACAACGCAGACGGCAAGAAAGACATTGTTGTTTCCACAGGCGGTGGCAACACAATCCGTGTGCTGACCAACAACGTCAAGCCGTATGCATCTGGACAAACAGCAGTTGAAGGCCTGGACGGCATCAATCCGTTCCTTATCCCGGATGTTCCGTCATTTGGTGGCAGCACTCCCGCGGCAGTCACCACCGGAGATTTCAACAAGGATGGAACCCCCGAGATCGCCGTCGCCGACTCAGGCCAAGACCGCATCGTCACGATGACCCCAGATTCGACAAACTCCATCTCTCAGATCAAGGGAACAGAGCGCGAATTCTTGGTCGGTGCCACCCCAACGCAGATAGCCACCGCTGACTTCAACGGTGACAAGTGCCTTGACCTCGCAACCGTTGACATCGGAGCTCGTGACTTCAGCGTCTCACTCGGAATGGGGCCTTACTTCGACGGACTTGATCCCAAGCCAGCTTCAGCCTTCCAACAGATCTCAGCTCCATGGCCGCAGACGTTCAAGATCCCGAATGGACTTGTGGTCGGCGATTTCAATGGCGACAAGAAGATCGACATGGCCTCAGCCAACAGCGGTGACCGAACCGTTTCGATCCAGATTAACAAAGGCAACAACAAGAACTTCTCCAAGTCCTGTCCTCGGGATCCAACTTCCCCTCCCGATCCCAAGGACAACCCGGTGCGCGTTGGCTCACCAACATTCTCAGCGCTTGCCATTGGCGCGGGCTTCGCTCCAATTGACCTTGCCGGAGCCGACTTCGACGGCAACAAGAAGATGGACCTCGTGACAGCCAGTAGCTTGACCGGCCAGGGAATCATCATCTACGCGAATCCAGGGAAGAAGTTCAAGGCCGCCTTCAAGCAGTCAGCCTTCTTCAACATTGGCAAGTGCGGCAGCGCCCCGATCATCCCCCAGGCGATCAGCACAGGTGACTGGAACGGCGATGGGAAACCAGACATCTTCTTCGCCGACACGGCCTGTGATCGAATTGTCGTGTTCATCAATCTGGGCAAGAAGAAGTTCTCCCCGCCTCAATTCATTAAGGCGCCAGTCGACTCAAGCCCCTCTGAAATTCTGATCGCAGACCTGAATGGTGACCGCAAGGGCGATCTCATCGTCTCTGAGAGCGACACCGACAAACTTGCAATCTGGTTCAGCAAGGGAACAAAAACGGTAAGCAAGAAGCTTCAGCTCGACTACCTCTACCGCGACCCGATCACCAAAGTTCCATCAATTGCGGAAACCGCTGGCCTTGTGAACTACGGACCCACACTGGCTGGCCTCACCGCTTCACTCCCCGTCGTCACAGTCTCCGGCAGTGACCCTGCCTGTGGCGCTACCGACATTGGAAGCCCGATCTGCAAGCCGATAGCGGGAGACGAGCTGGACATCAGTGACGGAGTCTGGAATGGCGCAACCGCAGCGGACGACGCTGGCATTTCCTACTCGTACACGTACACGTGGGAACGCTCACTTGATGGAACTTCATGGTCAGTTATCCCTGGCTACTTGGACTCGGCCACCAACGCCTACACCCTGACCCCATCTGATGTTGGCTTCAAGGTCCGGGCATGCGTCAGCGCTTACAGCGGCCAAGCGGGGGCCCGAATCAGATCGGTCTACCCAGCCTGCCCATTGCGGGTTCCACAGAAGACCAAGTAGCGCCTTCGCAGGCGTCTACTGGCGAACGAAAGCTCGCAGGGAGCCAGTCAGCTCCAGAAATGCATCACGAGCCGCAGGTGACACGCCGCCCATGTGAGCGAAGCCATGGATCATGTTCGGGTACCTCCGCAGAAGTACATCTACGCCGGCAGCTTCAAGCTTTGACGCATAGGCCTCTCCCTCATCACGGAGAGGGTCGAAGCCAGCAGTCACGATGAACGCCGGCGCCAGACCCGAATGGTCGTCCGCACGGAACGGGGAGAGCCGAGCGTCAGCAAGATCTGGGGGATTTGGGCCTCCGTACTGCTGACCAAACCAGTCCATCAGATCGGAAGTGAGGAAGAAGCCCGTACCGAACAGCCCTTGGGACGGGTGCTTCTCCACCCAGTCGACCGTCGGGTAGATCAACAGCTGTGCGATAGGTGGGGGAGCAAGGCTCCGCGCAGTACCCATCGCGGTCACCGCGGCCAGGTTGGCCCCAGCACTGTCGCCACCTACAAGGACCCGAGTGGGATCACTTCCCAAGTCGGCCGCGTTGGCAAGGGCCCAGTCAAAAGCTGCTCGCGCGTCATCCACAGCGGCAGGAAACGGATGCTCGGGGGCAAGGCGATAGTCCACAGCGAGAACATCAACCCCGGAGTGGAGGCAGATGGTTCGACAGACTGAGTCGTGAGAGTCAAGGTCACCGAGAACGAAGCCACCCCCGTGGAAGTAGACAAGGAGTGGATGCGGGCCGCCGAGCTCCGGAGTTGAGTAGAAGCGAGCACTAATCTCCCCGTCGCCACCATCAATCTTGAGGTTCCTGACACTCGCGACTCTGTCGGGAAGTCCTGCCCCGATAATCGACTGCCTGCGGAGCATTGCGCGCTCCCTGCCGATAGACATCCCCTCGGGCGAGCCTGCCCCGCCACGCTTCTCGACCAAAGCAAGAGTGAGCTGAATGGCCGGATCCAACGTCTGTCCATCACGCACCATCTTCTTCCCGCCGGAAAGTCTCAACTGGATGCTTGGAGGAAGCGCCGCAAGGCGTCTCGCAGCCGCTGCTTCCATCCGCATGGAGCGGTCCATCGGTGGGGCTGTTGGATCTCGTCTTGCCATCTGTAGAACGCTCCCGTCAACAACGTGTGGGCGCAAGCGTACGGGAAGTGACCGAGCAAAGTGCGGCGTGGGCGAAGAGGTGACCTCTGGCTGGTACTTTGCGTGGGCATGTCCCATGAGTCACAACCTCAAGTTCCGCCGGCGGATCCCGCCCGGTACCCACGGTCCACGGCGCTGCAGACGCGGTGGCGCGACAACGACATTTATGGGCATGTCAACAACGCGACCTACTACGAGTACATGGACACAGCCATAAATACCCTCCTGATCTCAGAAGGAGGGTTGGATATCCACACGGGAAGTGTGATTGGAATCTGCGCCGAGTCACACTGCAAGTTCCTTGGACCACTCACCTTCCCAGGCACCGTGGAAGTCTCACTCCGCGTGGGACACCTTGGCAACTCAAGTGTCCGTTACGAACTTGCCTTGTTTGACGGTGACACAGGAAAGCCGGCAGCCACAGGATGGTTTGTTCATGTCTTCGTCGGAGACCACGACAGAGTGCCAGCACCGATCCCGTCGAAGCTCCGGAGCCTGCTTGAAACGCTGACTGGCCCTCACGGCGACACACCGTGACACTGGTCCGTGCCGCAGTCCTAGTGCGAAGCGGAGACAGCGGTCCGTACGCACAGACACAGCCCATTGAAATTCAAGAGTTGAACCTTGCTGCGCCAGGACCCGGTGAGCTTCGGGTTGCCATCAAGGCAGCGGGCCTCTGCCACTCAGACCTCTCCGTGATAAACGGAGACCGCCCCCGCCCCGTCCCAATCGCCCTTGGGCATGAGGCCGCAGGCGAAGTTGTTGAACTTGGACCGGGAGTGACGGACTTCTCCCTTGGAGATCGTGTTGTTCTGGCCTTCGTGCCTTCCTGCGGAGAATGCCCCAAGTGCCTCTCTGGCCGGGCTGCTCTCTGCGAACCCGGAGCCGCAGCCAACACAGCCGGGACCCTTCTGGGCGGCGAGCGCAGATGGTCAACGGCGCATGGGAATCCTGTCAACCACCACCTGGGCGTCAGCGCCTTCGCAGAGCAAGTCGTTGTCTCAGAACGCTCCGCTGTCCCGATCCCGGATGACCTGCCATATGAGGTGGCTGCTGTATTTGGCTGTGCTGCGCTTACGGGAGCCGGGGCTGCACTCAACGCCGCGGATATTGAGCCCGGCCAGACAGTCGCAGTGTTTGGGCTTGGCGGAGTGGGCCTTGCAGCAGTCATGGGAGCCAAGCTGGCAGGAGCAGGAACAGTTCTTGCCATTGACCCCATCGCTGCCAAGCGAGAGTTGGCTGTGGAGCTTGGCGCGGCTCACACCTTCCCCGGTGACTCGAACACGGTCTCAGCAATTAGGGAGCTGACGGGTGGCGGAGCCGACCGGGCAATTGAAACAGCTGGATCTGCCCGGGTATTGGAATCCGCCTATGCGGCAACCGGCAGAGGAGGTACGACCGTTACCGTCGGCCTTCCGAACCCAGACCAGAGACTTGACATCCAGGCAGTGAGTCTTGTCGCTGAGGAGAAGGCAATCCGCGGCTCTTACCTTGGGTCCGCTGACCCAAGAGAGATGCTCCCCCTTCTGTTTGCTCACTGGACGGCTGGGAACCTGCCCGTTGAGAAGCTGATCAGTCACCGCCTCACCCTCGATGAGATCAACGAGGGCTTTGACCGTCTTGCCAGTGGCGAAGCGGTCCGGCAGATCATCCAAGCCTAGGAAGCCCACCCAGCCGGCACGGTGTCTGTTTCAGGGTGCCAACCCAGTAGGCGACCCAGAGCCGGCTGCTTCCAAGTCTGGTCGCCTTAAGTCCACGCTGACGTACCGCCGTCTGCAACTCGGCAATTGCCTTGCGTTGAACTAGGACAACCTGCGGAGATCCCCAAGAATGAACCGCGAACACGGCACCTCTCGCCACATCCGTGATTTGCACGTCGAGAGCGTAGACCCCGGCCGTTACCTGCGGAGATGGCGCAACCACGATTGACCCGCAGGTAACAATCCAGCCGCGTCCCCCGGCAGACGCGATCACATTGGGCAAGTCCTGTGTTGCGCCTTCGCGACCCATGTACCAATCCCAGCCTGCACGATCGGACTTGACCGCAAGTGGCGCGAGGAGCGCCACAAGCAGCCCTCCGGCAACGATCGTCGCCAGGGCCTTACCCCAGACCTGCGGCACAAGGCTCACAAGCCTGCCGACGCCAATCCCCAGCAAGGCATAGGCAATCGGAACCATCGGCCACAGATACCTCGGAACCGCCGGGTACCCGAATTCCGTGGCCAGGGCGGTTGCACCACCGACCAGCAGGACAGTCAAACCAAGGAGACGGGAGACCTCATCCTTCCACCGGAGAGCTGCAATGAACGCAACCGCTGCCAGAGCAAAGGCAGC
>JAPLCH010000262.1 GCA_026392325.1 Solirubrobacterales bacterium
GCTATCCGCCTTTGCGCAAGTGGCTGGCTGACCGTTACGAGGTGGAGCCTGAGAACGTGCTTATCACCAACGGCTCAATGCAAGCGGGAGCTTTTCTGTTTGACACGCTCGTTGGGGACGGAACCGCAGTTGTGGTTGAGCGCCCAACTTACGACCGGACTCTCCTTGGTCTCAAGGCACGCGGCGCGGAGATCCACACGGTTGATCTTGACTCGGAGGGAATCATTGTCGAGTCACTTGAGGAGTTGCTGAAGTCTGGCGTACGACCAGCGCTCGTTCATGTCATTCCCAATTTCCACAATCCAGCCGGCTGCACGCTTCCCCTTGACAGGCGGACAAGGCTTGTCGAACTTGCGCGTGAGTATGGGTTTGTCCTGTTTGAGGATGACCCCTACCGTGATGTTCGATTTGAGGGCGAGCAGCTGCCAAGCATGCTGGAGATCGACCGTTCGATGGGCGGGGATGTCGGATCTGTCATTCATGCCTGTTCTTTCACCAAGACTGTGTGTCCTGGCGTCCGGGTGGGTTGGCTGGTCGGTGAGTCGAAGCTGATTGAGCCGATTCGCAACCTTGCGACGGGGACTTACATCGCCCCTGGCATGGTTGCCCAAGGCCTTGTCCACCAGTTTGTTCTCTCTGGTGCGTTCGACCGTTCGATCGCAAGTGTCAGCAAGGCTCTCGGTGAGCGTGCAGCTGCCCTCGGCGCCGCCCTTGCTTCAGGGCTTCCAACTGCTGAGTTCACGCTTCCTCGTGGCGGCTACTTCCTCTGGTTGCGGATTCCGGGCGCAAACGGTGTCGAACTTGCTGCAGCGGCAGCCGAGCAAGGTGTCGCGATCGTTCCCGGCTCAGACTTCATGGCTGAAGGCGGCGAGGAGTTCGTGCGACTGGCCTATTCAGCCGCCAGCGTCCCTGAGATCGAAGAGGGTGTGCGCCGACTTGCTGCCGCTGCTCGCGAACTCGGCATTGCCTGAGCCGCAGGCTCTTGCGACCACGCGCTGAGGCTGCGTAGCGCCCTTGCTTCGCGTAGGGTCACTCAGGTGAAGGTGGGAACCCAAACGCGCGCAATTGTCACTGGTGCCTCGCGCGGGATAGGCAGGGCGCTTGCTGTTGACCTTGCTGCCCGTGGAGCAACCGTTGGCCTGCTGGCCCGTGGCAAGGACGAGCTTGATGAGCTCGCAGCGAGTCTGCCCGGCAAACATGTCGTCTTGCCATGCGACATAGGCGACAACGCTTCCGTACGGGCTGCAGTGAAGTCTTTCATTGAGCAGACGGGTGGCCTCGACTTGGTGATCGCCAACGCCGGGATAGCTCATTACGGACCGTTCATGCAGGTCCCGATCGAGGACGCGGAAGCCATGGTCCGGATCAACGTGCTCGGCACTTTCTACACCGTACGGGCTGGCCTTGATCACATGCTGGACAGGGCAGAGGGTCATGTGGTTGTTGTTTCCTCCGGAGCCGGCCTGAGGTCCTTCCCATGGGCCGCTGTCTACGGGGCGACTAAGGCAGCCGACCGAATGTTCGCTGAGGCACTGCGGCATGAACTGAGCGGAACCGGCGTCAACCTGACGACTGTCTACCCGGGTGAGATCAAGACCAACCTTCACACGCATGAGCAGGATCGACTTCCAGACTGGTATCGGCCAAAGGATGCGATTCCTGCGGAGGAGATGAGCGCCGCAATCATCGCTGGGGTGGAAGCCAACAAGCGGTCCGTGTATTTGCCTCCGTTGGTGAAGCTCCTAGGGATTGTCCACGGTATTTCGCCACGGCTTGCCGATCGCATGCTTCGCATCCTGCGGGGCGGCACTGCAGCTCCTCGACAGGACTGAAAGCCTGATGGGTGAGCGCTCGGAGCTGGCACTGCCGCCCGTGCTGGTGGCCCCCGACTCTTTTAAGGGAACCTTGTCGGCAACTGATGTGACCGCTGCGCTGTGCGAAGGGTTCGAGGGGGGCGGAAGGGCCACCGACCCATGTCCTTTGGCTGACGGGGGTGAAGGTACCCTCGTGGCTCTCACCGCAGGAGATCCGACGAGTGAGCTGGTTGATGTTCAGGTGCATGATCCGTTAGGGCGCCCATTGACAGCCCAGTTCGCTCTGACCCAGGGCGGAAGAACGGCAGTGGTGGAAACAGCCGCTGCAATCGGGCTTGGGCTGGTGGAGGAGGACCAGCGCGACCCCGAGGCTCTGAGCTCCGCCGGAGCCGGCGAGCTGATCCGTGCGGCGCTTGAGTCAGGCGTGGAGGAGGTCCTGATTGGCTTGGGAGGAAGCGCGACGGTGGATGGCGGGCGCGGGGTACTTGACGTCCTGTCTGCGTCGGGCCTCCTGCTTTCCGAGAGCGGTCGGCGCCAAGGGCCGAAGATCACCGTTCTCTGTGATGCCCGTTCTCCGTGGGAGGAGGCGGCGAAGGTATTCGGTCCTCAGAAGGGTGCGAGTCCTGAGGCCGTCGTGAGATTGACGGATGCGATGCTGGCGCAAGCGAAATCGTTCCGTCGCAACCCGGTTGATGTGAACTACACGGGAGCCGCAGGGGGGATTGGCGGCGCCCTGTGGAGTGAGTGCGGAGCTGACCTTGTGGCTGGCGCACAGTTTGTGATGGAGCGGGTGAACTTCGATGCGCGAATGAGAGCCAGCCGGGCCGTGATCGTCGGGGAGGGCCGGATGGACTCATCAACACTCCTTGGAAAGGCCCCAGGGGAGGCTGCGACGAGGGCGCGCCAGGCCGGCGTTCCGTGCGCTGCCGTGTGTGGGATCAACGCGCTTGACGCGGTTGAGGAGCGGATCATTGATCTTCAAGTGGTCGTGGAGGCAGGGGACCTGCCATCACTGGTTTTGGCCGGTCAGAGACTGGCCTCGCTGATCTAGTAGTTCACTCGCACTTGGGGGTGGCAGATCACAGAAACCCTTGCGGGCTGACCACGCTCAGGTACTTTCTTTGGATGAAGTTGCTGCTCGAATTCCTTGACGGTCTGTCAGTAATTTCCAGCTAACCTGAGCAAACTAGTTGTTAGCAATTAGCAAACGAGGTCCATTAAGACAAAAAATAAATGAGAGTTTCGCGGCTACGGAACGGAAAGTTTGGCGCAAATGCTCCAAGACGACACCGACAACCAGTCGCACAATCCTGAGACTGAATCCCCTGCCCCAGTGCGGATCGTCCTCTCCGGCGCTGAGATCACAGCCGAGGGCCTCAGGCATCTCCTTGAGAAAGAAGCAGATATGGAGGTGGTCGCTATCGCTAGCAACACAGATGACGCCGTGCGTTATGTGACCGGACACAAGCCTGATGTCTTGTTGATTGATGCCCTTGAGCGTGGCTCGGGCAAAGCAGCCAAGGAGCTAACCGACCTGATCGCCGAGCGCTCACCCGGGACCGAGGTGGTCTTCCTGACTCACATGGCCGACCCGTTGAATGCGCGTGACGCGCTCCGCAATGGTGTGAACGGTTATGTCCTCAAGGAGGACGATCCCAGCCAGCTCTTTGCGGCCCTGCGCCATGCGGCTGGTGGAAAGCCCTATCTCTCTCCCAAGATCGCAGTCGCCCTCGCCAAGCTGAGCCCCGAGTCAGGTGTCCGGGAGCTGACGGACCGGGAAGTTGAAGTGTTACGTCTGGTCGGGCTTGGGCACACAAACGCTGAGATAAGCGAAAAGCTGCATCTCTCAGTCAGGACAATTGAATCCCATCGGGCTCACCTTCAGGAGAAGTTGGATGTGCACACGAGGGCAGAGCTGGTCCGGGTCGCAATTGACCGCGGGCTCGTCGGCTGAGAAGCGTTTGTCAATGCTCAGCGAGCATTGACACAACTGCCTCGTAGACGCCAGCTCCGTGGGAAGCCTCGGCGATCCGCACGTTCGGGTGTGCCAAGGCCAATGCTTCCATCTCTGAGTCGGCTTCAAGCGCGTTAGCAACGATCCAGGTAGACCCCACGACCGTCGCTATATCCAAGTCTTCCCGGCCGTCGCCGACTGAGAGGCAGTCGGACGGTGAGAGGCCGCGGATCTGCATGTGACGGGACACCGCCCGCGCCTTGCTCGCTCCCTTTGGGACCAGGTGATAGGCCCGAAGGTGGTCAACCCCTGAGAGATCGTCCGTTCGATGGTGCACCGAGCCGTTGTCACACAGTCTCAATGAGTCATGACCCTGGGATGAGAGCAGCTCGTTGGCTTCGGCAGCGTCAACGCGACCCCGGTACAGGTGTGAGACCTCACGCCCAGTGTGCCAAGGCTCGTGGTGCTCAAGGCGGCCCGCGTAGTGGTCAAGCAGCAGATTCCCTGCCCCTGACTCCTCAATCTGCTCGTGGATCGTCAGGTCACCTGGCATCCAATCGTCTGTAAGCCAATCGCGCTCCTCATCCGTGACCATGCAGGCCCCTGACTCAAATGCGTAGGCCGTTGCTCCAAGCAACCGGGCGTCCTCTCTGACTTGAGCCTCGCGGCGGCCGGAAATGATGACAATCTCCAGCTCTGCTCGGTGGCAGGCCTCGATCGCCTTGACTCCCATGGTGCTCAGCTTGCCCTCCCCATCATGGAAGAGCGATGCTCCCTGCCCGAGCAGGGTGCCATCAAGGTCTAAATAAACGCAACGCATCACCTTTGGGAGTCTGGCGGTTTCGTCGACGGAATGTGATCGGAGTCCGATGCCCGCGCCACCTACGATGGCCCTCATGGCAAAGGCGGCTACACAAGGCTGGGACAAGGTGATCGCCCGCGCCGTGAAAGACGACGTGGTGGTCAGTCGCACGAGCGTGCTCCCGCAGAAGGCGTATAAGGGTGATCTCCCACATGACATGGATCCTCGCCTTCGTGAACGGCTTGTAGACCTTGGCCTTGAGGAGCTTTACGTTCACCAGCTTGAAGCGTGGGATGCCTCGGCCCACGGACCGGTCATCTTGAGCACTGGGACGGCCTCCGGCAAATCTCTCGGCTTCAATCTGCCCGTCCTCGACACGCTGTTGAGGGATCCGAAAGCCCGCGCGCTTTACATCTACCCCACAAAAGCCCTGGCTCAGGATCAAGCTCGCGCACTGCAGGCGATGGGATTTGGCAAGGCATTGCGTCCGGCCATCTATGACGGTGACACCCCGCAGTCAGAGCGAGCGGCGATCCGACGAAACTCCAACCTGATCCTCACCAACCCGGACATGCTGCATGTTGGGATCCTGCCCCGCAACGAACAGTGGGCGAATTTCTTAGGAAATCTTGCGGCTGTCGTGATTGACGAGGCCCATGTTTATCGCGGCGTATTCGGCTCACATGTTGGAAATGTCATTCGCAGGCTGCGGCGAGTTGCGGGCGCACGAGGAACCAGTCCAAGGTTTCTCCTCGCGAGCGCGACCATCGCAAACCCTGGTGACTTGGCTGAGACCCTGACTGGAATAGCTGATTTTCAAGTTGTTGACTCTGATGGAGCCCCGTCGGCTGGCCGTGATGTCGTGCTCTGGAATCCGCCCATCCTTGACGAGGATCTGGGTACCAGGGCGAGTGCTCTCGGTGAGGCAGCAGACCTCTTTTGTGACTTGATCCGAGCCGGAACCAGAACCATCTGTTTCATCCGGTCGCGTCGTGCAGTTGAGCTGATCCAACGCATGGCAAACGACCGGCTGGTGGCATCCGGTGATGGAGCTCTCGCCAAGGCGATTGCTCCCTACCGGGCCGGCTATACCCCGCAGCAGCGACGTGAACTTGAGCGGCAACTGCAGGAAGGCGAACTCGTTGGTGTCGTCTCCACCAATGCTCTGGAGCTCGGGATTGACATTGGGCACCTTGACGCGGCCATCTGCGTTGGCTATCCGGGGACGGTGGCGTCGCTCAAGCAGATGTGGGGCCGTGCAGGGCGCCGGGACAAGGGCCTTGCCGTCTACATCGCAGGTGACGATGCCTTGGACCAGTTCTTCTGCAGGCACCCCGAAGCATTGCTTGAGAGGGCTGTTGAGTCAGCAGTGCTGGACCCGATGAGTGATGAGATTCTCGGCGCCCACCTCCTCTGCGCGGCCTTTGAGCATTCGATTGGACCCGAGGATGGGGAGTTCTTTGGCGATGACCTTCAAGCCCGCTGTGAAGCCCTGGTGAGTGCGGGAATGCTTCGTGAGCGCGCTGGCCGCTACAGCCTTGCCCGTCCGGAGACCTATCCAGCGAGCGATGTGTCGCTCCGTTCAGCCTCAGCGAAGACCATTGCTCTTGCCGATGCGGGGAGCGGGGAAGTGTTCGGGACGCTTGAGGCGTCACGGGCAGCGTCAACAATCCACCCGGGGGCGATTTACCTGCACTTAGGCAAGTCATATGAGGTTGACATGCTCGACATGGAAGGAGGCACTGCTGTGATGCGTGCGTTCCAAGGCGACTGGTACACCCAGGCGAAGCGTGAGACGGACACTTGGATAGAAGCGCAGCTTGAGGTCCGAACGGTGAACGGGGTGGAGCTCAAGTACGGAGATGTTGTTGTTACTGAGCGTGTCACAGGGTTCCAGCGCAAGCGACTCAAGGATCACGAGATGATCGACTGGACCCCGCTCGACATGCCACCAGTCGAGTTCGCAACAAGGTCAATCTGGTTTGAGGTCCCCGAGGAGTTCCTTGAAGGGCTCGACGAGGAGGGATTGCTTGGGGCGTTGCACGCTGCCGAACATGCCCAGATAGCCGTCTTGCCACTGATTGCGATGTGTGACCGTTGGGATCTTGGCGGTCTGTCAACCAACATTCACCCGCAGACAGGGAAGCCCACGATCTTTGTTCACGAGGCGCATCCGGGTGGGGTCGGCCTTACTCGGCAGGGCTTTAAGCAGTTCACCGACCTTGTGCAGGACGCGCATGACCTGATTGACGGCTGTCCATGTCGGGCTGGTTGTCCTTCTTGCGTGCAGTCGCCCAAGTGCGGCAACTTGAATGAGCCGCTCCACAAGCAGGGGGCCAAGGACCTGCTTGCCCGCATGCTTGCTGCCTGAACCCGGACTCCGCAGCCGCACATCATCTTGCAGTTTTTGTTTCTTGTTGAGGAATTGGCAGGAAAGGGCGAAAGTCATAGGGATGGGCTTTCTTGACACCCGACTTCGGCGACTTTGCTGCGTGGTTATTGCCGCTGGGGCTTTGGCTGGCCCAGGGGCCTCCAGCGCACTTGCCGGTGGTGGTGGAGCCTCGCCTGGGGACACTCCTGCGCCGAAGCCCAAGCTCAGCGCGGACCAGGAGAGCGGGGGGATTATTCCCGGGCAGGTTAAGCCGAAGATCAAGCCCAAGCCTAAGCCGAAGCCAAAACCAAAGGCAAAGCCCAAGGCGAAACCAAAGGCAAAGAAGAAGCCGAAGAAGAAGCCCGTGGTCAAGAAGCCCAAGCCGGTTCCTCCTGCGGTCGCACCCAAGACAGCAACATTCCCGGTAGTCGGCGACTTCACTTTTGGAGACGCCGACATGCGGTTCGGAGCCAAACGAAGTGGACATGTGCATCAGGGCCAGGACATGTCCGGGGCGGAAGGGCTTCCGATCGTTGCTCCCATTGCGGGAGAGATCAGTTGGAGTTCCTTTCAGGACACGGGAGCCGGCTACTACCTCGTCCTTCGTGGGTATGACGGGCGCGACTATGTCTTCATGCATCTCCGCAAGGGTTCTGTTCGCGTGCACATTGGGGACGCGGTGCATGTTGGACAGCGCCTTGGAGATTTGGGCAACACGGGGCATTCAACGGGTCCCCACCTTCACTTTGAGATATGGGTTGGTGGCTGGTACGAAAAGGGAGGGCATGCGATTGACCCTCTCCCACAGTTGCGCGCCTGGCAGAAACTCGGCCGCAAACACTGATTCCATCCCAGCTTGAACCCCGCATTCCGCGGGCAGGCCTGTGGATCTCCATGACATGATCAGTTCAGAACCCTCCGTGTCTACGTCCCTCAGCCCAGACAGATCAACCCTCGCCCGCAGCAGGCGCTTTGGAATCGCAGCGATCATCTGCGTCGGGTTCGGTCTCTCACTCTTGCTCCAGCCTCCCGGCTGGGCGCAGGCTTCGTATTTCGGGCTTGTGCGGGCCCTCGACACCGGAACCGCTCAAATAGACAAGTACCACTGGGAGACAGGTGACAAGTCGTGGATCAACAACCACTTCTACTCGGTCAAATCACCTGGAATGCCTGTTGCCATGCTCCCCGTCTATGTGGCTTTGAAAGCTGTGGGATTCCAGTCGGTGTCCAACAGTGCGGGGCAGACGCTCCTCTCAGATGTCCCCTCTTATTCGCTCAAGAAGAAGGTTAAGGTCACCAACTTCGCTGGCAGCCGAGCAAGGGCTCTTGAGGTCAGGCGAACAACTGCAAGCTCGGCCCTGATGATCTGGGCACTGACTTTGTTTGGTTGCGTCCTTCCCGGGCTGGGAATCATGCTCCTCACGAGGTCCGTTGCTGAGCGAATGGAACCGGGAACCGGGGCTGCAAGCAGCATCGCGCTTGGCATGGGCACCATCCTCCTCCCGTTCTCCGGCATGTTTTTCAGCCATGTGATCGCGACGTTCGCGCTGTTTGCAGCGTTCGTGGTTTTGCTGAAGGAGAGAGCCGGTCCAGCGAGCCCGAAACTGCTGTTTCTTGGCGGCCTCCTAGCCGGAATCTCGGTTTTGCTTGAATACCCACTGGCGTTCGGCGGAGTAGTGCTTGGGGGGTACGCGATGCTCCGGCAGGCGGACGAGAAGTGGAACCTGGGCTTCTGCGCAAAACGGGCGATTGCGTATTCGGCAGGAGCCCTGCTTGGCGCCATCCCCGTTGGGTTCTACAACGCTTGGGCATTCGGATCGGTGACCACCATGTCGTATCAGGACACGGTCTCTAGATCCGGGAAGACAGGGCACGATGTGATTGGCCTGGTCAACAGCGGACTGTTTGGGATTGGTGTTCCGAAGCCGTTGGGGTACGCCTCCATCCTGCTGAGCCCAAGGGGTCTGTTTGCTTTGACGCCAATCCTTGTGATGGCGGCTGTTGGGGTCCTCCTGATGTACCGCCGTGGCAAGCGGGCTGAGGCATTGGCCATAGCCGGAGTTGGCCTGATCTACTGGACCTATGTCTCCGGGTACATCTGGCCAATGGGCGGCCAGGTCACGGGGCCGCGGTACATGATCCCGATGCTGCCATTCCTGGGGCTTGGGCTTCCCTTTGCGTGGAAGCGGTTTCCGTCTGCCACTCTCGCGACTGCGGTTGTCAGCGTGTCAACCATCGTCGCAGCGACAGTGACCGTTCCACTTGTCAAGGAGATTGGAATGGCATCCTGGTCTAGCCGAATCGGTCAAGGCAGGTTCGCGACAACGGTCTTCACGATGATGGGCGGTGGCACCGGTTGGTCCACGATCCTCCCAGTACTTGGCTTCTTTGTAGGCGCCGTGATCTTGGCAACAATGGCAACCGCCGGGCTCGACTTTGCCCGAGACCGTTGGGTGGGAGCGGGCGTTCTTGCTGGTTGGGTTCTGGTTGCCGCATTTCTTGCTCCTCGAGTTCGCGAGATCCGCGATCCTGTGACCGTGGCAGTCCAGGGGCTTCCAAAGACTCTTATCTTGGGACCAGCGGCCCTTGCCTTGCTCGCATTGGCAGCAGCCAACGTCTGGCCGCATCTTGCAGCATCGCGTCAGCGGCGCAGCTCGTAGATCACGAGAGGCTTCTTCAGCGTCCTTCGGACCCCGAGGTTCCTTGGGAAGTCGCGCGTTGAAGCGGAATGCCAGCTCTCGCCCTTCGCAGCCGGGGCGATAATCGCCATGGCCGGTTCTCGGAATTCTGTGTGGACCACAACGGTCTTTACGCCGAACCTACGCAGCCGGCTAATTGAAGACGCGCTGGGGAATCCTTTAGACGCCTTCACGATCCGCTTGTAACTTGGCGGCGTGAAGCTAGACCTGCCATTGACCATCTTGGTGAACTTCTCCGTGGACCAGACGAGGTAGCGGCGGTTGTTCTCGGCTTCGGCAGGGAGCTGAAGCATGGGTCCCTCTATGGATGCCAGGGCTGAAGGTGGCATTGGAACCTTGGGCTGCGGGTAAACAAGCCCTGACCCGTCAACCAAAACCAGCACGGCCAGCGTGGCAACCGCGATGGTTCCAAGCTGCGGCGTGCGGCGCAGCGCAACCCATTGCCCAGTCCGTGCAGCGCCCATTCCGGCGAGCAGGGCCAGGCAGAGGGTTGTCAGCCCGTGGATTCGCCCGGGGGTTCGAACGCTGTCCCAGCCAGGGAGCACTTCATAAAGGAATCGGTATGGCATGAACCGCCATGGGGTCCCTGCGTGGACTCCCAGTGACAGGATGGCGAAGCCGATCGTGGCAAGTCCCAGTCCGACGCGCAGTGCTTTCGGGGCCTGCTTCCAGCCAAGCCCGGTCACTGCCAGAAGCACGGCGACTATTCCCGGGTACAGCGACTTCTCTACTTGGTTGAGAATGTCTTCTGGTCGCCATGCTTCACTCACTCCACTCCAGAGGAGGCTTTGCCTCGGCGGGGTGATGAATGCGTCAAGTCCAGGTGAGAACGCGAGCACAGCCTTCAGGGACCGTGTGTTGTGGGGGTAGGAGTCAAGTACCCGCAGGTATGGGCGGGTTACAAGCCAGGTAATCAGCAGGAAGAGGGCCGTGCCGCTGACGGACGCCCAGACAACTCGGGCTGGTGGCTTGGGTCGTCCAGCGCGAACCCAGCAGACGAGGGAGAGGATTCCGAGCGCCAGGAGCACGTAGTCGAGCTGTATTCCCAGGGTGAATCCGATTGACCCGAGCCAGCCCGCAGCAAGCCAGCCGGCAACGATCAGCCTTGCGTTGCTTCGTCTGTAGCCACGCATGAGAAGGAAGATGGCAAGTGGAATTCCTCCACTGGCAACAACATGCATGTGTCCTGTCTGCCAAAGGCGCCATGGGGAGTAGGCGAATGCTGCTCCCGCGACTGCGGCAGCCCACGGTGGAATCCCAAACTCTCGTGCGAGAAGGTAGGTGGCGAGCAGTGCAAGGCCAAAGGAGAAGAGGAGGGCAATGTTGTAGTTGCGAACCGTCGCCGCAGCGCCCGTCCCGAGTAGTCCAAATGGGGCATATCCGACAAGTGCGTCGGAGAAAGCAAGGCTGTCGTTCGCGGGCCAGAACTGGTTGCTTTGCCAGAACGCGAGTGGCTGGTGGAGTAGCGCATGCCCATCCCAAGCGATCTGCCACGACTGCGAGAGAGGGTCACCCAGGTCTGTGGCAATGTGGCTGCTGAGCTGCGTGATGAGCGGAAAGAACTGGATGATCGCGACCAGCAGGGAGGCCGCTGCGACTATCCAAACTTCACGCCATCTGATTTGAGGGGATTGTTTCCACCACGCGAGCATTGCCGGAGCCTACTTGTCGGTCGGAATGGCAGGTCAGCGCTTTACGGGTGCTGCGGGGCAAGACTTTGGCGAGAGGGGGCCAGTGATTCGGTAGACGGAGAAGGGGTCTGGCTTGTTCCCCAGCGTTGATGAGGTGTTGCGGGCCAATCCCGGGATCTGCTTGACGAACTTTGCGTTCGGATCAGTGGTCAGCCAGGGAACTTGCCTGTTGGGGTGGGTGCTTCGGTTCCAGATGTCCCTGTCAGGTGAAGTGATCACATAGTTGAAGCGCCCGGTGTTTACCAAGCCACGTAGTCCTGCGCAGGTGTCGGCTGGTCGGAACGCCCCATGTGGGCCATGGACGCCAATGAACTCAACGTAGTTGCTCAGGTCGGTGCCCGACTGCATGTATTGAGTGAAGGTTCCCGCCTCTCCAATAATCCCGATGCGTGAGTTGCCAGTGGCCGCCAGTGACTTCCCGTAGCCCTGCTCACGCCCGTGGGCATAGGCGCGCTCATAGTCCCTGCCCCCAACAACCATGAACAGTGCAAGCAGGACAAGGAACGCGGCGCGCCCCTTGTTGCCAACTCTTCCGTAGTAGTTCCCGACCAGGAAAATGCCAATCACGATCACGGAGGCAGTGATCAGCGGAAGCCTTGGATGTGTGAGAACCCACCACTGTGATCTTGTCGCCGGGATCACAACGAGGATCGCGAGCGGTATGGCTGAAAGATCCCGAATCCGGGCTGAGTATTTGGCGAGAACGACTGGCGCGAGTGCAAGTCCCAAAGCCAGCCCGGGGGCGATGAACCGCGTGTCCCAGAACAGGCCCCGCATTGGCCCACCCGGAGGTCCCGCTGCTGTGCCGGGAGTAAAGAAGTAGCCGGCCATGGTGGCGAGGGCTACAAAGCTCATAACGCGCCAGACCTTTGCTGGCGGCTTGCTGACCAGCACGAGGGATCCAATTACGGCGATCGCAATCACAAACAGGGCGCCCGGCCCGAGGCTCTTGTTCCACGCGTTGGGAAGCATGTGGAACATCACGTCTGTGTCCGTGAAGTACTTGGAGATCGGCACCATGTTGTCCGACTGGAGGGCTTTGCCCGGGCCGGTCAGGAGCGGCAGTTTGAGCAGCGGAAGGGGGTTCCCGGTCTCACTGATGTTGCGAATGAACCAGAAGGCTGATGTGGCAAACACACCGACAAGCCAGATGGCGAGACTCTTGACCCGGTCGCCCTTCTTGGCGAGCACGATTACGGCGATGGTCAATGCTGCTGTTGGGATTGCGATGGTCAGCTTGACCGACAGTCCAAGTCCGGCGGACAGCGCTGCCAAGACCAGGGCAGGGCGGCTTTCAGCTCCGCGGATTAGAAGCAGGGCAGCAGCGAGGAAGAAGAAGGTTGATGGCGTGTCCACCATGGCGCTGCCGGCCGACCCGCGTAGGACTCCGTCTGCTGCGAAGACTGCTGCAACTCCCAGAGCGGAGGTGGCCGCTACGCCCTTGCGGTGCCCGATCGCGGCGCCGGCGAGGAGAGCAAGGCCGAGCCAGACCATGTTGATCAGTGGCGACAGGAAGTCCCTGTGGAAGAACACCATTCCCAGGGCGTGGAATACGGATCCTGATGATGGATAGAAGTACGTTTGGAAGAGTGGTTCTGCGTAGTTGAAGCTGAGCAGTGATTCGGTCTGGAAGAACCTTTGCGCAAATGGCATGTGGTACCAGAGGGCATCGGTTCCAGTCAGGCCAACACGCATTGAGTATCTGACTTGCAGCAGCCAGACGCCGAACAGCATGAGGCCGCCGATGGCCAAGGGCAGCGCCGCCCGGCCCGAGGTTTCTTCATATTCCCCAAATCCGTTGCCTTTGGGCTTCAAGGCGAGTTGGGCCACTGGACCTGTCACAAGGAAGGCGATGGTCAGAGGCACGAGTGAAAAAGCTCCAAGTGAGCCGAGGATGTAACAGATGATCATCGCTGCGCTCACACCGGCAATTGCCCGGGCGATGATGGCCTCGGGGCCATGCCATTCCTTAAGCCAGTGCAGTTGGATGGCCCGCCCGAAGACTGTCAGGGAGGCGATTGACGCAAGCAGCGCTGCAGCGCCCAATAGGTAGTGAGAGGTCGTCAACATGAGGTCCAAGGAACTGCTTCCACGTTCATTCAAGCGTCCCTGCCTGCAAGATGCCGCCAGATGTGGCAAACGGGGGTCAAGTTGGCTGCACACATCCCCATTCAGGCGTGACTCGGTAGGATCGGTGGCCTTACCAGGCGAGATAGCTCAGCTGGTAGAGCACACGACTGAAAATCGTGGTGTCCCCGGTTCGAGCCCGGGTCTCGCCATTTGCCCAAGGCCCGCAGGGACGGGGATGG
>JAPLCH010000185.1 GCA_026392325.1 Solirubrobacterales bacterium
GTTGTCCTCAGCTGAGGACGACGTGTAGTGATGGTGAAGGATGGCCAGCCCTTCCTGCACCGTGGCTGTCTCAACGATCTCCACTGTGCGACCAGTCAATTCGGCGGCCTTCACGGCTGCCGGAGTCACATTGTTTGAGCCTGTTAGGAGGACCAGTTCCTCTACCGGAGCAGAGTGAATCGCATCCAGAAGCTCTTCAGTAGAAGGATTAAGCGACTCCCCACTGTTGAGCACAACCACCGAGGTGTCGCGCTCAAACAGCTCAGCCATCGAGTCACCGGAAACAACCGCAAGCACGAGCGAGCGAGCATCTCTCAAGCGTCGCGTTCGCGCGTCAATCTGGGCAAGCATGTCGGCAACCTCCACATCGCGAAGCTCGCCTGCTCCAGCGAACACGCTCTCTACTGCAGTCCGATCATCCGCATGGATGTGAACACGAAGCACAGAAGCTGACCGACTCCCCACAACCATCAGTCCATCCCCGACGACGGCGAAGTTGACGCAGTAGCGGAATGTCGTTGAGGCATGTGAGGTCTGACGAGGCTTTTCCCGTGGAGCCACGTGGTGGTGAACCTCAGGAACATCACCTTGTTTGAGAGCGGAAACTATTCCGGCGAAAATCACGACCAGGCCGTATCCACCCGCATCAGCCGTGACGCCAAATTCGTTCAACTCGGGCAACAGCTCCGGTCCGCGCTCAACCGACTCATCCCCAGCACGCACCGCCGCTTCCAACGATGCTGCCAGAACAGCGTTCTGGGTCTCCTCGTCTACATCGTCCGGCATCGGAGCGGAATTGTCCTCGTCTACAACGCTGAGGAGCCGCTTAGCCATATCGTCAATCACGGTCAGGATTGTTCCCTCCCGAGGGTCAGCAACTGAACGCCGGGCCTGCTCCGACGCTCTGTTGAGAGCTTGGGCAAGCATCAGCGGATCTACCGGTTTGTCATCGTCAATCATGACCTCCGCGGCCCCGTGAATCAATTGGGAAAGGATCACGCCGCTGTTACCGCGTCCACCCAAGAGCGCTGCGTTCGTCACGGCGTCCACAACCTCCGCCCTGCCAACCGCGTCAAGGGAACCCTCTCCCTGACGTTCAATCAGACGGTCAAGCTCCTGCAGAACACTTTGAAGTGTCCTGACCATGTTGTCGCCCGTATCGCCATCGGCTACAGGGAAGACGTTGAGATCGTTGATCTCTTCGCGGCGCGCATCAAGCTGAACAATTGCGGCTGCGACAACCGTTCGGAAACGGCTTAAGGAGCGGTCTTGACTGGACACTCGGTCCAAGGGGACCAAGCCGTCAGGCGGCCTTTTTGACCTTGCCGGCCTTCAGGCAGCGGGTGCAGACATGCACACGACGGGGTGTTCCACCGTCATTGATTCGAACACGCTGAAGGTTCGCGTCGAAACGACGACGCGTTGCTCGCATTGAGTGACTGCGGCTGTTCCCGAAGGCTGGGCCTTTCGAGCAGACGTGACAAATTCGTGCCATGCGAAGCAGCATACATGCCCGCCGCCCAAGCGGGCGTTCCGGGGTCAGGAATACAGACGGTCGGTGATGGCAAGCTGAGCCAAAACGGCCTCTGCTGCGTGCCGTCCACTGTCTCGTTTGTCCCCACCGGAGCGGGAGATTGCCTGTTCCATGCTGTCGACGGTCAGCACACCAAAGCCGCACGGAACCCCCGTTTCAAGACCAACATTGAGGATTCCCCTAGCGGCCTCAGAACAGACAAAGTCGTAGTGATCGGTCTCTCCTCTAATGACGGCCCCGACACAAATGATCCCCACATAGTTGAGCGACAGGGCAACCTGCCTGGCGGCAAGGGGCAGTTCAAACGCGCCTGGCACACGAAACTCATCAATCAGTTCAACCCCAGCCTCAGTCAGGCAGGCCCTCGCGCCGGCTGTGAGTCGCTCGGCCAAGTCGCTGTAGAAGTCAGCAGCGACGATGGCGAAGCGGCTATCGGCAAAGTCGGTCACTCCGTCTCCTTCGCAGGATTCTCAGCAGCGGAGAGAAGTTCGTTATCGACTGCGAGTCCCTGGTGATGGAGCGTGTGCCCCATGCGCTCTTCCTTGGCGCGAAGATAAGCCTCGTTGTGTGGGTTTGAGCTGGCCACAATCGGCACCTGGTCAGCGACTGAAAGCCCATAGCCCTCAAGTCCGATGATCTTCTTCGGGTTGTTTGTGAGAATTCTGATGCTGCTGAGGCCAAGATCGGTAAGGATTTGCGCTCCGATTCCGTAATCCCGAAGGTCAGCCGGTAGACCAAGCTTGAGGTTCGCCTCAACAGTGTCAAAGCCCTGCTCTTGGAGCTTGTAAGCCTTCAACTTGTTGAGGAGGCCAATCCCGCGACCTTCCTGGCTGAGATAGAGAAGCACTCCAGTGCCCTCTCCTTCGATCATCGCCAAAGCAGACTCCAGCTGCTCGCCACAGTCACACCTGAGCGAGTGAAAAACATCTCCGGTCAGGCATTCCGAATGGACGCGGACAAGCACGTTCTCCTTGTTGGCAACCTCACCCTTGACCATGGCCACATGGTGTTTCCCGTCAACCAGGCTTCTGTAACCGACGCACTGAAAATCTCCAAACCCAGTTGGAAGAGCGGTTGACACGACGCGCTCAACAAGCCTGTCATTGCGCCTTCTGTAAGCAATCAGGTCCTGGATGGTGATCATCTTGAGCCCGTGACGCGAGCCATATCCGATCAGATCGTCAACCCGGGCCATCGAACCGTCGTCGTTAACGATCTCGCAAATGACGCCAGCCGGATTAGCTCCAGCAAGGCGAGCCAGATCAACTGAAGCCTCTGTATGCCCAGCACGCTCCAGCACACCACCGGACTTGGACTTCAGCGGAAACAGGTGGCCACCGTGGATCAGGTCATCCGGGCGGGTGTCGTCGGAGATGGCTACCTGGATCGTGTGAGAGCGCTCAGCTGGTGAGATGCCAGTCGTTGTTCCATGCCTGGCATCAATTGCCACAGTGAAGGCGGTCTTGAGCGGATCCTCATTCTTGGCAGCCTGGAGCTCCAAGCCCAATGAATCGCAGCGTTCGGGAGTCAGAGCCAGACAGACAAGGCCCCTGGCTTCCCTGATCATGAAATTAATGGCCTCGGGGGTGGCGAACTCAGCAGCAATGACCAGATCGCCCTCATTTTCGCGATCCTCGTCGTCGCAGACGATGACCATCTTTCCGACACGGATGTCCTCGATGGCTTCTTCGATTGTTGAAAATGGCTGTTCGGTCATAGGTCTCAGGCTCGCTTAGTTCGGGCTGTTCAACTTCTCTACGTACTTCGCAAGGATGTCGACTTCCAAGTTCACACGCATTCCCACCTCAGCGGAACCGATGCGCGTTCGTTCACATGTCTCGGGGATGAGCCAAACATCAAAGCCGTCCTCACGCACTTCGGCGAGCGTAAGGGAAACACCGTCAAGAGCAATTGAACCTTTGGGGACCATGTAGCGCATAAGGGCAGACGGAGCCTCAACAGAAACCACCAGGGCGTTGCCGTCGGGTTTCGTTGCCATAACAGTGCCCACTCCATCAACATGCCCTTGAACGATGTGCCCGCCCAGCCTTCCATCCGCGCGAAGTGCACGCTCGAGATTCACGACACCTCCGGGCTCAAGATCACCAAGAGATGACCGGTCCAGAGTCACTGCCATCGCATCAGCAGAGAATGTCCCATTGCCAGGGTTCATGGCTGTAAGGCAGACGCCATTGACCGCAACGGAATCACCAGCCTTGAGTTCGTCAGCGAAGGAGGCAGAGATGACCAGCTGGGCTCCCCCCTCGGATTCGGGACGACGCTCAGCAATGGTTCCCAGCTCCTCTATCAATCCCGTAAACACGCCTACCATTCTCGCAGTCGTGACGTGAGGAGGAGGTCTTCCCCAACCTGGACAACCGAGGGGGTCTTAAACCGCAGCGCATCGGCGACGGTTTCACTACCCGAGCCCTCGAAGGGATCGCGGGCAGCGTGGGCACCAAAAAGCATTGGTGCCATGAAGACCCGAAGTTCATCCAGTTCCCGAGCATCGAGGAACGCTCCGTTCAATTTAGGCCCGCCCTCCAGAAGGATTGAGGTGATGCCCTGCTCGCCGAGCTGCTCCATCGCGGATGTCACCCGGGCAGCTTCGTTCTCACCGGTTGCCACCAGCACATCCACCCCCGATGCCTCCAACGCGTTTACCTGCCCGCGTGCAGCGGCACGTCCAACAACGACGGTCAAAGGGGCCAGTTCGAGAGTTGCGATCAGTTTTGATTCAAGCGGCAGCCGGCCCGAGGAATCGAAGACGATCCGTCGCGGCTGACGAGGAGACTTGACCTCGCCATCTCGGGAAGTGAGCGCAGGATCGTCGGCAAGTGCCGTGCCAATCCCAACCGCCACAGCGTCAACATCTGACCTCCAGGTGTGTACGAGAGCCCGGCTGGCGTCACCACTGATCCACTTTGAATCACCTGACGCCGATGAGACTTTTCCGTCCATTGACATCGCAACTTTGGAAAGTACCCATGGCATTCCGGTTCGAGAGTGCTTGCGAAATGGCTGGTTCAGGTCAACAGCCTGCTGCCTAATCTCGCCATCAGCAACGTCGACCCGGATACCGTCATCTCTCAGGATTCCGAGGCCGCGCCCGCTCGCTTTATCGCTCGGATCGTCTGATGCGACTACAACGCGTGTGAGGCCAGCATTACGGATCGCGTCCGTGCAAGGCGGGGTTCTCCCCTGATGACAGCACGGCTCAAGGGAGACGTAAATTGTCGCTCCAGCCGTTGCGTCGGTTCCTCCGGAGGCCTCAATTGCTGCCACCTCAGCGTGCACACCGCCCAATTGGGCATGCCAACCTTCTCCAAGTATCTGACCGTCACGCACCACGACAGCTCCAACCAGAGGGTTGGGGCTTACCCTGCCCCGCCCCCGTTCAGCAAGCGCCAGCGCCCTTGAAAGAAAGCCAAGATCGGTTGAAGAGAGAACAGTCATCTCCTCCGAGGATACGACGCGACAGCCTCTTCCAGACCCGCGCCTACCCTTTGCCCAACACGCAGCGCCACGCCCGGTCGAGCCATGCGCCCGCACCCGCAAGTATTCTCGGCATTCGGAGGGACGTGCCCCCCAATTTCAAAGCCATGAAACTCATCATCCAAATCCCATGCTTCAACGAGGAAGAGACGCTTCCGGAAACGCTCGCTGACCTCCCCCGTGAGATTCCAGGGATTGACACTGTCGAATGGCTGGTCATCGACGATGGCTCAAGCGATCGTACGATTCAGGTCGCGCTTGACCATGGAGTCGACCACATTGTCAAGTTCACCGCCAACAAGGGCCTAGCGGCTGGTTTTCAGGCTGGGCTCGATGCCTCACTGAAGTTGGGCGCAGACATCATCGTCAACCCGGATGCTGACAATCAGTACAACGGAGCTGACATTGTGAAGCTCGTTCAGCCGATCCTCGCTGGGGACGCAGACATGGTCGTCGGAGACCGCCAGGTTGAAACAATTGCCCACTTCTCCCCTCTTAAGGTCAAGCTCCAACACCTTGGCTCATGGGTCGTCCGGCAGGCCTCTCGAACTGAAGTCTCTGACACCACGTCTGGCTTCCGCGCCTACAACCGCGAGGCCGCAGTCCAGCTTGTAGTCGTATCGCGCTGCACCTACACCCTAGAAACAATCATTCAGGCCGGCAATCAGGACCTCGCAGTGAGCAACGTTCCGATCCGCACCAATGAGAAGACTCGCGAGTCACGCCTTTTTCCTTCCATGGGCGCCTATGTCAGACGCAACTCAGTTTCGATCTTCCGCATCTATGCGCAATACCACCCGCTCAAAGTTTTCTGGGGCCTCTCCGTAGTCTTGGGACTCGGCGCGCTTGCCCTCTGGATCCGCTTCACAATCGCACTCTTTGACGGGCAGGGAAGCGGACATGTCCAGTCGCTCATCCTCGGAGCCGTGCTCTTCAACACTGCCGCCCTTATGGCCGCCCTTGGGGTCATCGGAGACCTCCTCGCAGCACAGCGAGTGATCTCCGTCCGAACACTCGACCGCGTTCGACGCATCGAACTCAAACTTGGCGTTGAGCCATCGCATTACTACCACGCCCCCTCCGGACGAACGCCCGAGGCTGAAAGTCCTGAAAGGACCACACCAGAATGACCCACGAGCATGAAGAAGTACCAACAGGCAACACCTTCGACAAGTACGGATCCACCAATCCTTTCGTCCGCCGCTTGATGACCGGGTTTGAGACGAACCTTGAAGAGCTCTTCACAAAGGCAGCCCCAAAGTCAATTCTTGACGTTGGCTGCGGAGAAGGCGTTCTTACAGAACAGTGGGCCGACCAGATCAATGGCGGTCGCATCGTCGGAGTTGACCTCGACGACGAAAAGCTGAAGGCCGAATGGACCACCCGTCAGCGACCAAACCTTGAGTACGTGACAGTTGAGGCGGGAGATCTCCCCTTCGCAGATGGCGAATTTGGAATGTCGACGGCGATCGAAGTGCTTGAGCATGTTCCAGACCCAGAGCACACGGTGGCCGAAATGGCTCGTTGTGCCTCCGGACATCTCCTAGTTTCCGTCCCACGCGAGCCACTTTGGCGGGTTGTCAATGTAGCCCGCGGAAAGTATGTGACCAGCCTTGGGAACACCCCAGGTCATGTCAATCACTGGTCCAAGCGCTCTTTCATTCGCATGCTCTCGCAGCACGGTGAGGTAATCGAAGCCCGATCA
>JAPLCH010000108.1 GCA_026392325.1 Solirubrobacterales bacterium
CTCCCGCCGCCGCGATGGGGTTGCCCCAAAGCTTGGGGTGATGGAAACCGCGCCAGCCGACAGCGGCTGGATCCGCAGCAGGCTCGCTGAGGCAATGAAGCCAGCCCAGGTGATTCTCGGCTATCCGTGTGTTCGGATCAGCGGGGATGGGGTCGCCTTCCATGGCAACTATCTGGACCGTCATATTGAGGTCCCAACCTTTGAGCGTCTGGCAGCCGGAGTGATGGCGAAGATCACCGGTCGACCGGCAGATGAGGCCGTCGGTCCGGACGACTAGGAGGCCGTTCTCGCCCCAATGTACGCGTGGACATACGAGGTCGCCCAACAGGTCCCAGGTGGCATGGGCATTGGAGCTCATGGTGTCTCGACTCGCGCGTGGAAGATGCTCGCGGGAGGAAGTGGTAACCGGCCGATGCGGAAGAGAGCAGCAGCAGTTGGCTTTGCGAGCGCAGTCGGAATGCTCAACACCGCGAAGCTCGGCCCGCTTCGCGCTGACATTTCACCTGAGGCACTCAGGCGAGCGGGAATCGACGCTGCCGCCAGCGCGGTCGCTGGGTTGGGACTTGACGCAAATCACATTCTTTATGGACACACGCACCGCCCTGGGCCACTCCCAGGGGATTCAGTCGCCGAGTGGCTGATCCCCGGAGGACAGCAGCTCTGGAACACGGGGTCGTGGGTTTTTGAGCCGCACTTCCTCGCGAAGGCTCCAATGGGCTCGCCCTACTGGCCTGGGCGGGCGATTGAGGTGATTGATGATGAGGCGCCGGTCATTCACTCATTGCTGAATGGCTGTGATGCCAAGGAGATCGTTGGCGATCTCCAGCCGCACGAAGAACTCCTCTAAACCGCGCTGTTTGAAACGCGTCAGGCAGCGATGCCGGGGGCAAAGCAAGTAGCGAGCACAGTGACGCCTGCGTCCGGGGCGATCGTCAGGTCGCCTTCAGTGTGGACCGGGTTTGTGACGACCTCAAGAGCAGCGGGTCCATCCACATCAAAGCTGGTCCCGTTGACCACGACAGTCCCCGAGCCAGTCACGGAAAGCCAGACGGAGCCGGCTGCGTACGGGCCACTTCCGAGGCCTAGGCGCTCTGCGCTGGGCACGACTATCAAGGCGTCATCACTGTCCTCTGGTCTGACAGGCCCGAAAGGCTCAGCTTTGAGGTCAAGCAGTCCGAGAATCAATTCTTCGGTTTCGGCGTAGCCACCTTCTCCTACCTGAATGTCCTCAAGGCGGAAGTCCCCGTTGAAGAGGTATCGGCTCGGATAGCCCTGCGGACCATAGAAAGACCAGATCTCACCATCAGTGTCGACTACGACCGGATAGTTGATGCCAAGGCGCTTGACGGCAGCTTCGATTGCGGCCTCGTCTTCAGCCTCGGGCCGTGACGCAGTGTGAACTCCGATCACGCGAAGGCCGGCCTCTGCGTAGCGCGCATGCCACTCGTTCATATAGGCGATCGTGCGCATAGAAGCTCGCTGGGTCATGTCCCAGAGTTCGACAAGGACCGGGCGATGACGCTGCTTGTCCATCCGCAACGGAGCAGAGTTGAACCATGTGAGTTCACGCGGGAAGGGAGGGGCGAGGATGTCGACGGGAGGGCGCAGGGGAGCTCAATGGTAGCTTTTCCTTCTAGCCGCCAACCCTTACAACGGAGGAAATGAATGTCTCAGTTCTTTGACCGCCTCGAACAGGTCCGCTCAAAGTGGAACGTTCTGGAGCACCCCTTTTACCAGCGCTGGACCAACGGAGAGCTCACAAAGGCTGATCTCGCCGTCTATTCAGGCCAGTACCGGTACGCCGTAGTTGCACTTGCCGAAGCTTCAACTCAGGCAGCTGACGTAGCTGACGAGAGCCTTGCGAAGGGCCTTGCAGCCCACGCGGTCGAAGAGACCGAACACATTGCTCTTTGGGATGGGTTCACTGAGGCAGTCGGCGGAGACGCAGCAGTTTCGCCAACAGCCGAGACCGAGACCTGCATGGCAGCTTGGGCCGGCACAGCAGACCGTCCGTTCCTTGAGACTCTTGTGACTCTCTACACGATCGAATCAGGTCAGCCTGTGATCAGCGAGACGAAGCGCGACGGTTTGATCGAGCGTTACGGGTACACCCCGGACAGTCCTGCGACTGAGTACTTCGACCTCCATGCCGAGCTCGACATTGAGCACGCTGAGCTTGC
>JAPLCH010000240.1 GCA_026392325.1 Solirubrobacterales bacterium
GAGTCCAATGTCGAGCAGGCCTCGTCGGTGAGAAGAAGGTGGTGCGGACTTGCCTCGGCCGTCACCTTGACGCCACGCGCCTTCGCCTCCCGGATGACCCGAACCGAGCCGCCGCTGGAGACGTGCTGAACGTGGATCACAGCGTTTTCGAGCTCTGCGAGCTCGCAGTCCCGGGAAATCATTGTTGATTCAGCCACTCCTGGTTGGCCCCTCAAGCCGAGCTTTGCTGACACGAGGCCTTCATTGAGTGGAGCGCCCAGTGAAAGAGACGGATCCTCCTCGTGGAGGGCAATTACGGCCCCGGTCACCTGCTGATAGCGAAGAGCCTTGCGAAGAACGCCGGCATCCGTCACAGGTATCCCATCGTCGGTGAAGCCCGCTGCTCCGGCTTCCGTCATCTGGGCCATCTCCGTCAGCTCGAGACCGCCCAGGCCCTTGGTGATCGCGCCAAGCTGTCCCATGGGGATCAGAGCTTCTTGCTCCGCCCTGGCGAGGATGCCTCGCAAAATCTCTGCTCCATCAACCGTCGGTGTGGTGTTCGGCATTGCAAGAACAAGGCAGTAGCCGCCCGCAGCCGCAGCAGCAGTTCCTGACGAGATGGTCTCCTTGTGTTCCTGCCCCGGCGTGCGAAAGTGAACATGCGGGTCTGTAAAGGCTGGCATCAGGATCTGCCCAGAGCAGTCGATTACCTGACAGTCAGCTTGGACCTCAGCGGTTCCAGCCTCAGACACGCTGACGATCTTCCCGTCAGAGATGTGCACATCAAGTTCTCCGTGAAGTCCGGCTCGGGGATCCACAACGGTGGCTCCACTGAGCAGAGCTGCCTCGGGTGTCCCTGACTTCCATGCTGTGCGCCTTGTCATGCCGTTGCTGCCTCTCGAACTCGATCGTCTTTTTCCACGCCAGCCAGCAGCTCATAGAGCACGGCCATCCGCACTGCAACTCCTGCTGCAACCTGTTCACCAATCAGGGAGTGAGCCGAGTCGACGACGTCGCCTGCCAGCTCAACCCCTCGGTTCACGGGTCCCGGGTGCATTACAACCTGATTTGCCACCAAACGGTCAGCTGTGATTCCGTAAAGAGCGGCGTACTCGTTGAGCGAAGGAACATCTCCCCCCTGCATTCTCTCGTGCTGCATCCTCAGGGCGTACACAACATCTGCCTCGCCAAGATCAGCCAAGTTTGTGACAACACGGCAGCCAAGGGCAGCCCCAATTCCAGGCGGCAGAAGAGTTGGTGGGCCGCAGAGAGTGACACTGGCTCCCATGAGACCGAATGCAGCTGCTGTTGACCGCGCTACTCGCGAGTGGGCTATGTCACCCACAATCCAGATCCTCAAGCCATCAAGCTCCCCAAACCGCTGTCTCAGTGTGTGGACATCGAGCAGTGCCTGGGTTGGATGTGCGTGTGCCCCGTCCCCCGCGTTGATCACTGCCGCGCGAGTCCACCTGGCAACAAGATCAGCAGCGCCAGCACGCGGATGTCTGACCACTATCGCTGCAGGCTCATAGGCATCAAGCGTCGTAATCGTGTCTTTCAGAGACTCGCCCTTGTCCACAGAACTTCCGCTTGAGCGGATTGAGATGACGTCCGCCGAAAGTCGTTTGGCTGCGAGCTCAAATGAAGATGTAGTCCGGGTAGAGGACTCGTAGAAAAGGTTGACAACGAGCCGACCTCGTAGCGCCGGAACCTTCTGGACCTCACGGGAGGCAACCGAACCAAACGATGCAGCTCGGTCGAGAATGCGCTCAATCCCGTTCCGCCCCAACTGGTCAATTGAAATCAGGTGCTTCATCGGTCGTGGGCCTCTCCGTCTCCACGTCTGACGGTTACTGCGTCCACCCCATCAGTCTCCACCAACTGAACATTCACGCGATCACCGGGTGCGGTTGGAATGTTCTTCCCGACGTGATCAGGCCGAATGGGAAGCTCGCGGTGTCCGCGGTCGCAGAGCACCGCGAGCCGGATGGACCGCGGTCGGCCAAAATCGAAGATTGCGTCAATCGCTGCTCTGACCGTCCTGCCGGTGAAGAGCACGTCATCAACGACAACAACCGTCTTGCCTTCAACATCGAAGTCTAGGTGAGTGGAGTGAACCACTGGAGATGCGCCGCGAGACCCCAGATCGTCGCGATAGAGGGAAATGTCAACGTCTCCCAAGTGCACCTGTGAGCCGCTGATTTCGGCAACCATCGGCTGAAGGCGGGCTGCGAGGATGGCGCCGCGCGTGTGGATGCCTACAAGTGCGAGCTCGGAGTCAGGCTGCTGTTCCACAATCTCGTGGGCAACCCTGATAAGTGCGCGGGACATGCGCTCGTTGTCGAGCACTACCGTCTCCGGTTGTGTTGGCTCCATGCTGGGGCCCCTTCCTGGCCTCTCGGGACCGGGTTAAAGGAACGAACTTGAACTGCGCTTCAGAGCGTAGCGCCTTGTTCGGCATCCTGCTGCGAAGGGGTTTGAGTCGCCTTCTGTCCGCGCCGTTCAGGACGACTCAGAGTCGGCTCCCCAGACTCGCGGAATGGAATCTCTACAAAGTCGAAGTCGCGAGGAACATGGCTGTTTGGGAAAACGCTTCGCGCTTCTTCCTCATGTTCCGGCCCGAAGTAACGTCCGGAAAGGTGTGTCATCGCGAGGAGCTTGACCTCTGCATCCCGCGCACACTCTGCTGCCTCCAGCGCCGTGCTGTGGCCTCTCTCACTTGCACGCTCTGCGTCCTCATGCAGAAACGTCGCCTCATGTACGAGGAGATCTGCATCATGCGAGGCGACCAGAAGCGAGTCACACGGGGTTGTGTCGCCAGTAAGAACGATCTTGCGGCCTTGCCGAGCTGGGCCCATGACATCAGCTGGGCTGACTCCGTTGACCGTCTCCCCACTCTGGATCAGTCCCAGGTCGGGCCCAGGCTGAATTCCGTGTGCGGCTACCTTCTCAAGATCAATTCGACCCGGTCGGTCGTCCTCAAACATTGCGTAACCGACAGCCCGGCCTCTGTGGCTGGCTTCGAACGCAGCAACATTCAGGTTTCCAGTCTTGACCACATTGCCTGGGGTGATCACATTTGCAACCACCTCGTATCGGGTCGCACCAGCTGAATCAACGCAGAAGTCAAGAATCCGTTGAATGCCCTCCGGGCCGTGCACCGTCAGTGGCCGCTCCCGATCACGAAGGTCAAATGTCTTGAGCAAACCCGGGAGTCCGAGCCAATGGTCCGCGTGGAAGTGAGTAATGAACACAGCGTCGAGATCCGCAAGTCCAGTGGACTTCACAAGTTGCCTTTGCGTTCCCTCTCCACAGTCGACAAGCAGCCTGATTCCCTCGTGGCGGATCAGATTCGCAGGTAGCCCTCGGCGGGCGGTTGGGACCGAACCAGCGGTCCCGATGAATACGACTGAGAAATCCATGACAAGTCGCACTCTAAACCCGCGAGCCCCGAGACGGTAGGCTACGCCATCCAGCGCCCGTAGCTCAGTGGATAGAGCGCTCGCCTCCGGAGCGAGAGGTCGCAAGTTCGAATCTTGCCGGGCGCACTGGAGCCCCTGTGACAGAACTGACCCTTTTCCACGGTTTCAGCCAGGACCCAAGCGTCTGGGACCAGCTGTCCACATACCTTCCCTCCGAGTGGAAGAAGATCGCGCCAACCTTGCCTGGTCACGACCAGCACAGCCTCGACCTTCCTTTGGATGCGGAGGACTTTGCGATTAAGACCCTCGATCGTCTCTCTCCCCAGCCCGCCAGCGGCAAGAGAGTTCTAATGGGGTATTCACTCGGCTCACGCTTGGCGCTCGATCTCGTACTTCGCGAACCTGAAAGGTGGACGCACCTCATCCTGGTGTCATCCGGGGCAGGGCTGACCGACCCAACAGCGCGCGCTGAACGAAGGGCAACGGACGGAGTGCTCGCGGACCGCCTTGAATCGGAAGGGCTTGATGCTTTTTCGAACACTTGGGACGCGCAACCCATTTGGACAGGCGATCCAGAAGAGACAAGAGCCAAGCGCAGGCAGATGATCTCAACCAAGACAGCGGCCGGACTCGCTGCCGCCATTCGTGCCTATGGGCAGGGAACCGCTCCCTCATTCTGGGACCAGCTTGAGAACATCGTCCTTCCCACCACCGTCGTCATCGGGAGTCGTGACCGGAGCTACTCAGAAGTCGCAAGACGGATGGCAGCCGGGCTCAACCGATGCGCAGAGCCGATAACAGTGGAGGCCGGGCACTCAGTGCCACTTGAGGCACCCGAGGCCTTGGCTGATGCGATCATCAGCCAACTGGCCTCCTGAGACTGATCAGCCTCCAGCTACAGCAGGAAGAACGGTCAATTCGGCACCGTCGGCAATGGGCGTTTGAAGCCCATCAAGGAACCGGATGTCCTCTCCAGCTACATAGAGGTTCACAAAGCGGCGAAGGCCATTCTCATCCGTCAGACGGTCCTTGAGAGCTGGATGGTCAGTGAAGAGAGATTCAAGGCAGTCACCAACCGTTGCTCCATCTACGGCAACCTCGGCAGCTCCGGCGGTCATATCCCTCAACTGGGTCGGGATCTTCACATTGACGCTCATGCCGTCACCTCAAGGCTCTCGATGGCCTCGAACGCCTCAAGCGTTGCTTCCACCTCGTCTACCTGAACCAGATCAGAGATCGCATCAGGTGTCTTAAGTCCGTCACCAGTGATCGTTGCCACCACGCTCTCTCCAGGCCCAAAGGCGCCGCGCTCCGCGAGCTTCTTGAGAACGGCCACCGTCACGCCTCCGGCGGTCTCAGTGAACACACCCGTGGTCTTGGCCAAGAGTGAAATTCCCTCTCGGATCTCATCATCGCTTGCGGATTCGATGGCACCACCGGTTCTGCGAGCCAGCTCAAGAGCGAACGGACCGTCGGCAGGGTCACCGATCGCAAGCGAGCGAGCGATGGTGTCGGGCTTCACCGGTCGGCAGAAGTCCTCCCCATCAGCAAAAGCAGAGGCAACAGGAGAGCACCCAGCTGCTTGAGCGCCGTGCATCGATGGCAGTGGGCCATCGACAAGTCCGCACTCGCGCCACTCGTCAAATGCCTTGCCGATGCGCGTGTGTAGAGACCCGCTGGCCACAGGGGCAACCACATGGTTGGGGAGCCGCCATCCAAGCTGCTCCGCAACCTCGTAGGCAAGGGTCTTTGAGCCCTCGGCATAGTAGGGACGGAGATTGACGTTGACAAATGCCCATGGACGCTCGTTGGCAACTTCGGAGCAGAGTCTGTTGACCTGGTCATAAGTTCCATTGACAGCAATTACACGCGCCCCATGAATGGCAGTGGCCGTGATCTTTTCGCGCTCAAGGTCAGATGGAATGAAGACGTATGCGGGAACCCCGGCCGCAGCTGCGTGAGCAGCAACAGCGTTCGCGAGGTTTCCGGTGGACGCACAGGCGAAGGTATCGAACCCAAGTTCAAGTCCCCTTGCCATCGCAACGGCGACAACCCGATCCTTGAACGAGTGTGTTGGATTGGATGTTTCGGACTTGATCCAAAGCTCGTAAATTCCAAGCTCTTTCCCAAGACGCTCAGCTCTGATCAGTGGAGTCATGCCCGTTGGCAGGGCTCCAGAAGGCGGACGCTGAACAGGAAGAAAGTCCGCGTACCTCCAGAGCGTGTTCGGACCGGCCTGGATCCGACGCTTGAGCTCCTCAGGATCTCGGCCTGAGAAGGACTCGTAAGAGACCTCCAGCGGACCAAAGCAGTTGGAGCACGCGTAGAGCGCCTCGAGTGGGTACTCCGTCTGGCATTCCTTGCACTTCAGTGACTTCGGCGGCATTATTTTCGACCTTTCGTTATTCCGCCGGGTTCCGTGGGCGAAAGCGATCGAACGCCTGCCTCACATCTCCCGAGTATTATCTCGTTGGATTTGGCACCTTCCCCACTGTGGGGGGTTGCCGGCGTGTCATAGGGCCATTCCCTCAACGCCTCTTGATGTGTACTGCTATGTCCGAGGTACAATAGCGCACTCTTCCCCGAATGGGAATTGGCTGGTTCAGCTTGCAGGCAAACGGCTAACTCTCACGTCCGGGTACCATCGTTTTCAGATGGAACCTGAAGCCACAACAGCCGACGAGCCTTCGAGTCCGGATGCCAAGCCTCCCCAAGCCTCGTCTTCGCAGATCTGGTCGCGTTCGCGGCCCGGTAGTTCCTGCCCAGGAACCTGAACGCCTCCACGTAGAGGAAGTTGAACACGGCGGTCTGCGCTGGATCAACATCACACGCCCGCGTAGCTCCGATCGTGAATGGCTGCAGGAGCGTTTCGACTTTCACTCTCTCGCATATGAGGACGTTTTCTCTCGCAACCAGCGACCGAAGATCGATGAGTATCCGGATCACATTTTCGCGATTCTTCACTTTCCCCGGTTCAATGCTGAAGCTGGAAGGCTCGGTGCCGCTGAACTTGATGTCTTTGTAGGCCCCGGATACCTCATCACAATTCCCAACGACCCCATTGACCCCGTCTCATACCTGTTCGAGCGATGCCGCCAGAGCGAGGAAGTCCGGGCGGATCTCTTCTCCCGAGGCTCCGGGTATCTCCTATACCGCGTCGCAGATGCCTGCGTTGATGCTGGTTTCCCAATGCTCCGCAAGATTGGCGGCAAGCTTGAGCACTTGGAGGAGGAGATCTTCGCTGGACGTTCGTCGGAGGCAGTCAGGGACATCTCCAACGCCAAGCAGGAGATCATCAACTTCCGCAAGATCGTTCGACCACAGCGAGTCGTCTTCAGAGATCTCGAACGCTCGCGGCATCCCATCCTTGCCGAGGAACTCGAGATCTACTTCGACGACCTTGAGGATGCGTCTGAACGCGTGTGGCAGATGCTTGAGGGATACAAGGAAACCGTCGAGGCCCTTGAGGCAACCAACGAATCAGTCCTCTCACATCGGCTGAATGACGTTCTTCGCGTACTCACGGTTCTGACTGTGATCTTCCTTCCAGCAACTCTTATCTCCGGAATCATGGGCATGAACACGCATGTTCCGGGCCAGGACACCATCGCCGGCTTCTGGTTCACAGTTGGTGCCGTCGTATTCATTCTTGTGGGGGCCCTGACCTTCTTCAAGTCCCGCCGCTGGCTCTGACAAGAGCATTCCAGCAAGCCCGGTAGGCTGATTACATGCAGCTCAAGAAGGACAGCCTGAGCATCGGCCCTCTGGCATCAACGCCGCGCAGACTTCTGGTTGTGATCAACCCTGTTGCCTCATCTGTCTCCTCCCGGCTTAGAAGCCTGATGGTCTCTGCCCTGGAGACCCGATACGACGTCCACGCAGTGGTGACCGATGGCCCAGGGCATGCGGCCGCGCTTGCCGGAGAGGCAAAGAACCAGGGAATGGATGCCGTAGTGGCCTTTGGTGGAGACGGAACCGCAAACGAGGTGGCGAACGGACTTGGTGACAGCGATGTTCCACTGACCTGCCTCCCCGGCGGCTCAGCAAATGTCTTCTGCGGAGTCACTGGTTCCCCTCGCGAAATCACCTCAGCGGTGCGCCATCTCCTTGGGAGGGCGGACAACTGGCAGTCGGCCTCGGTTGATGCCGGGACCGTCAACGGACGCAGGTTCCTCTTTACAAGCGGCGTCGGGCTTGACGCGAAGATTGTGGCGGGCGTGGACTCGAGGCCCGAGCTTAAGCGCCGGTGGCGCCAGTGGTGGTTTGTAACTCATGCCGCCCGCGTGATCGCAAGCGACTACGCGTTCTCACCCCCTCGCGTCAGGATCGTCGGACAGCCTGGATCAGAAGGGATCGCCGCAGTCGTTCAGAACGGGCGCCCTTGGACCTATTTCGGACAGCGACCTATCACCGTGTCCAAGGACGCTGGCCTCAACACCGGAACCCTTGCTGTGACTGTTGTCGGACGTCCCCGCCCATGGGACTACCTGCCCATTGGCGTCCGGGTCTTTTCTGACCGCGGGGCCGCTGGGCATTCGCGGATCCACTCCTATTCAGCTGCCGACTTCACGGTCGAGGCCCTTGATTCAGCGCTCATTGATGTTCACGTTGATGGCGATCACATTGGATCTGTGAGTAGAGCCAACTACTCCGTTGAGCCCGGCGCAATACGCCTGCTCGTCTGAGGGTCTGCAGCCACTGATCAGTCGGTTCCTGGCGTCACACGCTGGGCATCAAACACAGCATCAATCTGACGGAGCTTTGTAATGGTCAGTTCCAGAGTTCGCGTATCCGGGACCTCGACCACAAACCTGTTACGAATCATCGGATCATCGGTTGTTACACGGGCCTCAATGATGTTGATTCCGCTCTCGGCAAAAGTACGGGAGAGGTCTTCGAGCAGCCGGTGCCTGTCCCAGCCGTCAACCTGAAGCTCCACTCTGAAGGAAGTGTCAGGTGCTCCCTCCCACCGGACAGCAGTAAACCGGCTCTCATCCTTGCTGAGAGCCTTGACGTTCGGACAGTCGGTCCTGTGGATCGTGATCCCCCGCCCAAGTGAGACGTAGCCGCAGATGTCATCGCCCGGAACAGGCCTGCAGCACTTAGCCATCCGGAGCATCACATCTGAGCCAACGCCGACAACAGTAATTCCATATCGCCCAGCAGTTTCAGCCGGCCTTTCGCGACGACGACCTTCCTTGATCAGGGCGTCTGCAGGACTGGATGAATCCTCCGCTGCCTCGCCCTCCTTGAGCCGCCCCATGACCTTCTGGACAACGTTGGTGGCCGAGGTCTTTCCCTCTCCGATGGAGCGGTAAAGCTCGTCGGCGCGCCTAAAGCCCGCCTCTCGTGTGACATCGGCCAAGAGGGACGAGCCAACTATTTTCTGGGCGGGAAGCCCCTCCCGCTTGAGCGCATTGTTGAGCGAATCGCGGCCTGACTGCTCAGCGTCACGTCGGTCAAGAGTCCTGAAGAATGCACGGATCTTGTTTCGGGCTCGCGGTGTCCGTACAAGTGTGAGCCAGTCCCTTGAAGGGCCCCGTTCACGGTTGGAGGTAAGAACCTCGACGATGTCACCGCTCTTAAGCTGGTAGCTCAGCGGAACGATTCGACCGTTGACCTTCGCACCGACACATCGGTGCCCCACGTCGGTGTGCACCTCATACGCAAAGTCGAGGGGAGTCGCTCCAGCGGCCAAGGACTTCACTTCGCCCCTCGGCGTGAAGATGAAAACTTCGTCTTCAAAGAGGTCGCCCTTGAGGGCAGTGAGGAAATCGGAGGAGTCAGTGTTGTCGGAGTCTCCGCGGGCGACGTCCCCAAGCCATCTGAGGCTGTCGCCAGCAAACTCTCCCTGCTTGTAACGCCAGTGCGCTGCCACTCCAAACTCTGCGGTCTCCTGCATTGCAAGCGTCCGGATCTGGATCTCTAGAGGCCGACCCTCCGGGCCGATCACAGTTGTGTGAAGTGACTGGTAGCGATTCATCTTCGGCATCGCCACGTAGTCCTTGAACCGCCCTGGAAGTGGCTTCCAAAGAGCATGCACCGCTCCCACAGCCGAATAGCAATCCTTAACCGAGTCAACGACAACCCTCATTGCTGTCAGGTCATAAATCTCATTGAACTCCCTGCCCTTCCCGGACATCTTCGAATAGATCGAATAGAAGTGCTTGGCACGTCCCGAGATTTCAGAGCTGACATCCAAGGCATCGAGCTCTCGGCTGAGTATCCGTCCAGCATCGGCCACGTACTTCTCGCGGTCCTCTCTCTGCTGACTGACCAGCTCCTTGATCTCTTGGTACTTCCGTGGATGAAGGGTCGCAAAAGCGAGGTCCTCCAACTCCGACTTGACTGCGTGTATTCCCAACCGGTGGGCAATTGGCGCGTAGATATCAAGGCTCTCTTTGGCCTTGTAAGCCTGCTTCTGCTTCGGAAGTGAGCTCACCGTCCTCATGTTGTGAAGTCGATCCGCAAGCTTGATCAAAATCACCCGCATATCACGCGTCATCGCAACGATCATCTTGCGGTAGTTCTCCGCCTGCGCCTCATCGCGTGACTGGAAGCTCAGCTCCGTGAGCTTGGTGACGCCGTCAACCAGCTCGGCGACAGTTGGTCCGAACCGTTCAGACAGATCCTCGAGGGTTACCTTGGTGTCCTCAACAGTGTCGTGAAGAAGCGCAGCTTGAATGGCTGGGGTGTCCAAGCCGAATCCAGCGCAGACCTCTGCCACGGCCGCTGGATGGTCAATAAAGGGCTCTCCAGATAGGCGCACCTGCCCGGCATGCGCAGCGTGGGCAAAAAGGTAGGCGTCTTCAAGGGCAGTCTTGTCGAGCGTGCGCTCTGAGGTACCGGCTCCTGACGCCTCAATGATGCGATCCGCAACAGCTGCGGCCGCAGACCGGTCCTCCCCTGCTTCTACCCCGTGAGTGTCAGCGTGCTGAGAAATGAACGACCCTCCTCGAGCCGAGCTTTTGCTCTGCGCCATGACACTGAAGACTCAAGCTCACCACTTGCTTCACCGAGGACAATCCCACAGTCAGACGGGTTGAACTGTGCGACACCGATTTCCCGGAAGACCCTGAGCATCCACGCAACCGCGAGCGGTGACCTCGGGTGTCTCCCAGCTCCTTGGAGCACAGTGACCCGCTCTGACAGATCCGAAAGCTCGGCGGCAGCGCGCACATCTCTGTAAAACGGTCGCAGTTGGGTATCAATGTCGTTGTCATAGTCATGAACTTTCATGGCAAAGCGTACCTCTGCGGCAGTCCAGGCCCGGTAGAGCCAGCCAGGACCACTTGACATGGCAATGTCAACCCCGACCGAATCCGTTGGTGGATCCAGGAGAACGACGCATTCGAACCTCGACGCGATTATCGGATTCGCACGGAAGGTCTTCCAGTCGCAGACGGTGAATCCCCCAACCACACCCTGCAGGCCGGGAAGTCTCCGCGGCACGTCGGCCACAACAGCCAGTGTGGAATAGCACGAAGCAGTAAGCCTGCCAAGCGTGGGAACCCCACCGCGCTGGGCCGAGGCCTCAGTCCGTGGCTGCCCAGGAAGCACCCCATGTGATCCCGTTGATTCCTCCGTAAACCGTCTGTTCATTCTCGCCAACCAATCCTCGGGTGAAGCAATTACTTCAATTGAGGCTCCCTTGGAAGGAACTGCCCGTACTACTGAGAACCTCGGCTCTACCTTGCCGTTCCAGCGGTTGACCTCAAGCGCTCCCACAACGTCAGCAGGATCTCCCCAGTTGGCCACTAGCTTCTCCCTGGCTCCAAAGGCAACGCCCATGGCACTTGACCCGCCCAGCCTCACAGCGAAGCGAGCATGTTTGCCCTCTCCCATCCGAATAGGGCGCTCGAGCACAGCTGACCTGACCCCAAGCAGGATGTCAGGGTTTCCTTCTCCAAACGGCTCTAGAGCTGCAAGCTCCTCAGCCAGCCCAAGGTTCAACTCTGCCGGGCTGGCGACTGCGTCCACAACCACGCGGGGCCGTCGTAGATTGAGTGGGAGCGTGTCCTCGACCGTCTTCTGGAAGAGCTCCCTGAATGCCTCAATATTTTCAGTCCTCATGGTGAGGCCCGCTGCAGCTGAATGGCCGCCAAAGCGCTCGAGCAAATCGGAGCAGGCCTCGAGGGCCAAGGCGACATTGAACCCCGGGACACTCCGAACCGAGCCAACAGCGGTATCACCTGAAATCGAAAGAGCGACGACGGGCCGGTAGAACGAACCAGCGAGCCCGCCAGCCACAATGCCGACTACGCCGGGATGCCAGCCATCACCCGCGACCACCCAAGCCGCGGCCTTGGGCCGCTCTCCAGCCTGAATCTCCGCCGCGATCCGGACCTGCTGTTGAAGTAGGCGGCGCTCAGCATTCGCAGCCTCAAGGTCGCCTGCAAGGTCCGCTGCTCTCTCTGGGTCTTGGCATAGA
>JAPLCH010000162.1 GCA_026392325.1 Solirubrobacterales bacterium
ATGATTTTTTGGGGAGGAGGCTCTGATGAGGACAATGACCTCGGGATTGTGGGGGTCGTGATCAGCGTTCTCGTCGTGATTCTCGCGCCGATTGCAGCGATGCTGATTCAGATGAGCATCAGCCGCCGCCGAGAGTTCTTGGCGGATGCATCATCGGCTGAGTTCACTAAGTACCCTCAGGGCCTTGCTAGCGCTCTACGCAAGCTTGGAGCCAGTGAGGTTCCAGCCCAGACCGGCTCTAGCGCTACAGCACACCTCTGCATTGTCGCGCCGCTCGGGGGGAAGTCATCAAGCCTGTTCAGTACCCATCCACCCCTTGAGGAGCGGATCGCCAAGCTTGACGAACTCGCGGCAGGGCAGGTCCACACGAGCCGTGCGGTGGGCGTTACCTCGTCCTACTAGGAGGCGCCCAGCGCCTTCAGCTCTGGTCTTCGGAAGCGTTGATGGATCCCAGTGTTTCTCGAAGTTCAGAAAGTTCACCCGGCTCAATCGAGTAGACATGCTCGGGCCCAGGGTAGATTCCGGCACGCACCTCGTCTGAATATGTCGTGACCGCAGCGATAGCTTGTCCCCTGAGGTCGGCGTAACGCTTCACGAACTTGGCATTGGGTCCATCTCGAAGCCCAAGGAGGTCGTGATAGACGAGGACCTGTCCGTCGGTGTCCCGCCCAGCACCAATTCCGATGGTGGGGATGCCAAGTCGTTTGGTTAGTTCTTCCCCGACGGCCGCGGGGACAGCTTCAACAACAACGCTGAAGCAACCGGCGTCTTCCAATGCTTGTGCGTCTCGAATTACCTTCTGCGCTGCTGCCGCAGTTCTGCCCTGAGCCTTAAAGCCTCCAAGGGCTGCAGCTGTTTGGGGGGTAAGTCCGACATGTCCCATTACGGGGATTCCCGCGCTGATGATTGCCCGGGCCCGCTCGACGCTAGTCCCTCCACCCTCAAGCTTGACTGCATCGCATCCAGCCTCCTTGATGAACCGCTGGGCGTTCATCACCGCTGTTTCGTTGCTCGATTCGTAGGAACCAAAAGGCATATCCCCAATGATCAGTGGGGTTGCGGCTCCCCGGCGGACAGCCGAGCAGAGCATGATCATCTCGTTCATGGTGATTGGCACAGTGGAGCTGTGGCCGAGCACCACCATTGCTGCGCTGTCGCCGACAAGGATGAGATCCACTCCCGCGTTCTGGGCTACCTCGGCTGATGGATGGTCATAGGCGGTGACCATCACGATTGGGTCCCCGGCGCGCTTCATCTCGGCGAGGCGGCCAAATGTGACCGGGCTCTTCCTGTTAGGGGCAGATGCTCTGGGTGTTTCAATCGGCAGGGCTGACATGTCAACGTCTCCTTGTCTTCGAATTACCGTGTAGAGCCCGCGAGAGTCGCGGCCGCTGCACGGTCAGGTTGGTGGTTTGGGGAACTGAAGATGGGAACGTTGTCGATCAGCCGAACTCCATCGAGGTTCGCCGCGATGAACATTCTTGCGTTGGGGGCTTCTGTGATCGATCCGGAGACGGGTTGAAGGCTTTGGCCATCCCTGATCTGAAGATAATCGAGCTCAATCTCAGCAGAGCTGAAGGCTTGCGTTGCCTCCTCAAGGAGATCCTCGGCAGTAGTCCGAGTGGGGCTGAAATTGTCTTGTTGGGAGTTGAGGAGCGCCTTGGGGATCGCGCTTGCGCGGAGGCGACCGGCAGGCGTGAGCCGCGCGTTGCGGCTTGACAGAGCGAGGCCATCTTGATCCCGAACCGTTGCACCCGAGCGGATCTCAATCCCAGGGAAGATGTCAGCGGACATGCTTCGCACGACTTGCAGCTGCTGCCAGTCCTTCTCTCCGAACCAAGCACTGTTCGGGGTCACGAGCCCGAAAAGTCTGGCTACTACTGAGGTCACGCCGTCAAAGTGCTGCGGGCCACGAGAGGCTCCGCAGAGACATGAGGTAAGGGATGGATCTGCAAGCACCCGGGTCGCGAAGTCAACTGGGTACATGTCTGCGACAGATGGAACGAAGGCCAGTGTCAGTCCTGCTTGGTCAAGTAGCTCGAGATCACGGTCTTCATCTCTGGGGTAGAGCTCAAAATCCTCGCCGGGGGAGAACTGCGTTGGGTTTACAAAGACGCTCGCGACGGTGAAGTCTCCTGGTTGCTGAGCGGCACGAAGGAGGCTTATGTGGCCCTCGTGGAGCGATCCCATCGTGGGCACGAATGCCACTCCTGACAGTGCTTCCTCTCGTACCGGGCGGAGGGCTGCCTGTAGCTCTGCTGTTGAGCGAGCGATTATCACGACGTCACCTTCGGGCTGCCTAGTTGACGCGTTGCCTCACAGAGAGAGTCGAACAGGTCCACGAGTTGAGGAGCCCGTTCCTCGACGGCAGCGCGTTGCCTTGCCACGGTTGCTTCGTCTCCACGCGCGATCGGTCCCGTAAGTGCGCCGGCTGAGCCCTTTGACGCCCAGTTCTCAACGGTGGCTCGGACAAGGGGCACTAGAGCTTCGCGCGGAAGGCCAGCCTGAGCGGCCATCTCCTCTGCCGCTGCTTCAATAGTCACCAGGAAGTTGGAGGCGATGGACGCAGCCGCGTGGTACGCCGGCCTGTCCTCTGGGGCGATCCGGGTTGACCGCATCCCGATGGAAGCCGCCAGCTCATGGGCAAGCTCAAGCATGGCTTCGGTGCTCCCATCGACTGAGGCAAAGGCATCTGCAAGGGCCTGAGGTCTCGAATCGTCAGTGATGGTCATCAAAGGGTGGAGGCTGAAGCCTCCGCGGACACCAAGGAGCTCGGCTCCGTGTGCGCCGCAGCAATGACCGACGATGGCTTCCGCTGGCATGGCAGCAGCGACCTCCGCGATTGCGTCGTCCGAGACACAAAGGAAGACGATTTCCGGGTTTTCACCCAGAGACTGGCCTCGCCGCAAGGGTCCATTGACGCTGTGACCTGCGTCAAGAAATGCTTTGGACAGGACAGTGCCTGCTCTCCCTGCTCCGATCACGGTGATCGAGTGGCGAGTTGCTGGATCAGCATGAACGGGTTGCTCCCCAAAGGAGGGGTCCTGTTGCGCTGTAGGCGCCTGTGGTGATTTTCTGTCCCGATCCAGTTCTCGCATATGAGATACCGGTCGACTTCGTTTACTTCAGTTGCCTCACTGCCAAGGTCCTGCCGGTTTCCCGTGCCTGCCTCGGAGGCTGTGCCACAACTGTAACGGTCTCGTGGGCGTTTCGACGCTGTCAGGTGGAGAGATTCAGTTGCACGAGTAATCTGGACAAATGTCCGGCGTGGAACCGAAGGGGCGACTTGATGCGCTGAAGCTTGCCGCAACCGGGTGTCATGCGTGTCGTCTTGAATCCACACGGAATCAAGTCGTTTTCGGAGAGGGGCATCCCGAAGCTGCAGTGATGTTCATTGGGGAGGCTCCAGGCAAGGCGGAGGATGAGCTGGGGAGGCCCTTCATTGGGCGGTCGGGAATGCTTTTGGACCGGCTGTTTGAGGAGTGCGGAATTGATCGATCCGACGTGTTCATCACGAGCATTGTCAAGTGTCGACCCCCGGACAACCGGGACCCCAAGCGGGATGAGATCGCTTCCTGTCAAAACTGGATTGAGTCTCAGATCCGTCTAATCAATCCAACCGTTATCTGCACCCTGGGCAACTTTGCCCTGAAGCTCATTCGGAATGATCCAACAGGGATCACTCAGGTCCATGGGCAGGAGGAGATTCGGACTGTGTTTGGGTCGAAGGTGTGGGTCTACCCGCTCTTCCACCCGGCCGCCGCGCTTCGTTCAACCACCACGCGAGAGCTTCTCAAAGCCGACCTGGAGCGCGTCAACGAGCTCGCGTTGCGTCCCATCCCGAGCACCAGCTAAACGTGGTTCAGGGCTGCGGGCTCCCCACTCAAACTGGTGAAGACTGGTGACCACCCGCGGAGCTGCCGTGCCAAGGCCTCCAAGGGATCGCTTCGTCAATGGAGACGGCGCGGTTTGTGCTCTTGTCTAGGGATCGTGAGCGAAGCATGGCGGGAATCAAGCGAACGCCCCCGAAGAACCCGCGGACAAAAGGTCTGAAGTTGCCTGAGCGAAGCGCATTCAGCTTCCACGATGCCTGTCTATAAATCACGGGTCCGAGCCAGCGAAGAGGGAAGTGCAGAGCAATGAGGAGAATCGTGTTGCGCTCTACCCATTGGGTTGCACCTCCGGAAAGGGCTGTCTCTGAGCCTCCTCCCGCGTGCAGTGCGACGCAAGGCTCGTAGAGACACTTCCATCCAAGGAGTCTCAGTCTCAGCCCTAGCTCAACATCCTCCATATACGTAACGAACCGTTCGTCGAATCCGCCGACGTCCAAGATCACCTGGCGTCGAAATACCGCCGCCCCGGCACAGGCTGACCAAACCTCTCCCGGTTCGTTGAACGCTCCAGTGTCAGGCTTGAACCGTCCACGCTGCTCGCAGGCACCGTCTCTTCTGAGGAAGTCTCCGGTGTCGTAGATCTTGGTTCGGTCATTCATGTCGAGCATCTTGGTGGCGACGCTCGCCGCATCAGGCCTCAGGCGCAAAGCCTGCGAGGCACGGCGAAGCCAGTCGGACTCGAGGACGATGTCCGTATTGATCAAAGCGATCAGGTCTCCAGCTGCGTGCCGGATCCCATCGTTTGCCGCGGCAGCGAACCCACGGTTTTCATGCCAGTGCAGCACCGTAACCTGAGGCCAACTCTCCTGGAGGTAACCGACGGAGCCATCGGTGCTGCCGTTGTCCACCACGATAATTTCCATTGGCTGCTCGTCTTGGCTTTGTATAGACGACAGGACCCCCTCAAGCCATCTAAGACCGTTCCAGTTGGGAATCACGATGCTCGTCCCGAAGGCTTCATCTGTGTCCGGGGAATCGAAGCCGTCCAAATGGGTCATCTTGACTTACGTGCCTTCCGGAGGCCCGCGATTCGCTTGCGCTCCAGTTGAGTGTCGCGCCTCATGATCGATTTGATCAAGATTCTGTCCGCGTGGGTGATGTACTGGATCGCGTCATCGCGCCATTGCGCTCCCGTCCCCAGGCGCTGACCCACTACGGCGCGTCTGCGTCGGGCAAGAAGCTCGCTCGGCTCTGTGCCAAAGGCGTTTCGGGTCGAATGGCCCTCGCGATGGATCACTCGAGAGTTAGTCATGTACCAAGTTTCAACGCCGGCGTCGGCAGCCCGAAGGCAGAGGTCAAGGTCCTCTCCATACAGGTGCACAGCGGGGTCAAACGGTCCGAGCCTCTTCAGGGTTGCAGTCCGTGCGACAAGGCACGCTCCTACCGCCCAACCGACCCGAAGTGGGGTTTCTGACCGGTGGGGCTCGGCAAGTCGAGAGAGACGGCCTGGCAGGGCAGGGGCTGGCACCAGTGCGCGGAGAAGTTCGGCTGGGGTACCAGGGAGAGGGTGGACGGCGTCCTGGCGGGTGCCATCTGGGTGGATCAGGACGGGTGAGAGAATGCGGTCGGGGGCCAGAGGCCCGATCAGTTCGCTGGCGAGCGAGTCAAGTGAAGCGTCAACCAGCTCAACATCCGGGTTGATCAAAACGGTGATCGGTCGGGTTGCTTCGCCTATTCCCAAAACGCACCCAGCTCCGTATCCGGCATTTCCATCAAGAGAAAGGACTGTGGCCCCTCCGGGCCATGTGGACGCGACTGAGCTTCCTCCGTCCGTGGACCCTGAGTCAACAACGATCACCTCTGCGCCGGGTAGGTGTCTGCTGACACTGGAAAGAAGTCGTGCGATGTCGGGAGCGCTGTCGTGAATCACGGTCACAAGAGAGAGTGATTCGCCCGGCCCATTGTGATCGCTTGCAGCGATCTGGCTTTTGAGGGCGCTTGGTCCAGTATGAGGTTCGCTGTGACCTATGGGTGCGAGTGAAAATGCGTTGCGCTGCCACTTGGTTGCCTGAGTCGCAGCATCGAACATTGAGGCCACTCGACGTCGTCCGGCCTCGCCCATGGCATGGGCCAAAGCAGCATCGGAGGTGATCTCCTCGATGGCTTGTGCGAACGCTGCGCGGTCGCCAGGCGCCACCAAACGGCCACATTCAGGGGTAACGATTTCCGCGGGGCCAGCCGAGCGGCAGGCGACCACTGGCCGCCCAGCGGCAAGGGCGTCGATCAGAGCCCGGCCAAATGGCTCGGCGGGAGCAGGGTGGACCAAGAGGGTTGCATCTTCCAAAGCCCTTCCTCCATCAATTGATCCAGGAAAGTCAACACGCCCTTGGAGGTCAGGGAGGGACGCGCGGGTTTCCAGTCGCTCAAGATAGACCTGATTGTCCGAGCTGATCGGGGCTCCTGCCACTATCAGCTTGAGGTCAGGGATCAACGCGGCCGCTTCCAACGCAGTGGCCTGGTCTTTCCAAGGCTCAATGGCGGCAAGGATAAGAGCTACAGGGACGGCCCCGCGACGGGCCTCTGCAACCTCAGGCAATTCAACTCCAGGGTAAACGACCGAAATGCGTCCTGAGGCCTGCCAGGCAGGATCAAGATCACGGGCAATAGCCTCTGACAGGCAGATGACGCGGTCGCATTTCAGCAGAGCCCGCCGCGCCAGATCGCCCTGCGGTCCAGACGGAAGGAGGTCTACATGCTCGGCCACAATCGGTATCTGCGGGCGCTTCAGCGTCGACGTTGCCGCGATAGCCGAACGCATGCCCCATGAGAGGACCATTGAGGGCTCAAGATCTTTGGCAAGAGACCTGATCTCCCGTCCATGTCCAAGCATGTGCCCTGCTGCCACTGCCGGGGCGGTACCGTGGCGGGCCTCAAGTGGTCGCGACTTGACACGCACAACCGTCACGCCGTCTCCTTCTGCACAGTCAGCCAGCTGCCCGGGTGGGCATGCAAGGACGGCGGGGCGGTCCATGCGACGGAGGAGGTCGAGGAGTATTCGTTCTGAACCTCCGAGGGGCCCAGAAAAGGCGTGAATGAGTATTGGTTGGGTGGTGGCCACTGTTCCTCTTCCCCGAGGCTACCGTTAGCCTCGACAGCGGTGGAGGGATTAACACTTATTGACGCACGTGCGGCAATCCGGGCGGAGACCGGAGGGGTTGAGCGCTGGGCTCGTGAACTGGCAGTCAGGCTGCCCCGCCTAAGGCCGTCTGGATATGTCGTTGCAGAGCCGCATCCGGTGTTTGCACATCGGCTGGGACAGCCATGGGAGCAATGCGTTCTTCCACTACGTGCAAGTCGCATGGATGCTTCGGCGATCCTCTGCCCGGCAAACCTGGCTCCGGTCGCATCAAAGCGGACAGTGGTGGTTATCCACGATGCGGCTCCACTGAGATACCCCGGCGATTTCTCCTCTGCTTACACCGCATGGCAGAGGTTCCTTCTGCCGCGGCTTGTCAGGAACGCTCTCGCCGTGATCACCCCGAGCGAGTTCAGCCGCCGAGAGTTGATTGACCTCTTGAATGCCGATCCAGGGCGTGTACATGTAGTAGCACCGGGAGTGCCCGATGAACTCTTTGCTCGTGAAGGTTCGTCGCCTCAGGAGGCCCAATCCGAGCTGGCATCCCAGCATGGCATCACCGGTCCTTACGTTCTGACTGTGGCAAGCAAGGTAAAGAGGAAGAACTTGGGAGCATTGCGATGGTGGCTGTCGGAGGTGGACGGCCTCAGCTTTCAGCTGGTGCTGACCCTAGTGGAGTGAAACAACTTGGTCCGGTTCCAGCACATGATCTGAAGGCTCTGTATTTGGGGGCAAGTGCCTTTGTTCTGCCATCGGTCTATGAGGGCTTCGGGCTCCCGGTATGTGAAGCCATGGCATGCGGCGTCCCCGTTGTCTGCTCGGACCGTTCTGCGATTCCAGAGGCAGCCGGTGGTGCCGCAGCTCTGGTCGATCCAGATGACACCCAGTCGTTGGTGGCCAATGTCTTGAGTGCAGCCACAGATGATGGCTTCAGACAGGAGCTCATATCCAAGGGTCTTGAGCGGGTCCGCGGGCTCACATGGGAGAAGACTGCTCTCGGGGTTGACGCTGTGGTCAGGTCAGCCCTCAGGCACTGACGCAGGGGCCAGCTGAGCTCTATCGCGCGCAGGCAGTAGCGATGATCTTTGCCTTGCATCCTTCAGCAGCAATTGCTCGTGATGCAAATGCGGCGAGGACAGGCTTGCTGCTGATGCTGACTCCGTTGGTACGGCGCATGCCTGCGTAGTTCCAGACCGTGTCAGCCCCTGTATCCGGGCTGGCCCATGTGTACCAGAAGGCATTCTTGATCTTCAGACGTGTTCTGTTTGTCATGAACTGAGCCATCGCTAATCCAGCGTTCTTTGCCTGAGTGGGAGCTGTCGTAACAAGCCAGCCCATGTGCTGGCTGAGTGGGATGGACCCGCTTCCCGAGGACCATGAGTATTCCGCAACGGTGTATGGCAGTCGGGAGTCTCCATAGGAGCCCATCGTGGCTCGGATCTGCTTGATTGCTGTGACCAGGCTTGAGGGCGTCTTGGTGAACACGTTGGCCCCGACCTCCTCGAAGCTCCCGCGTCCACCGCTCTGGTAGATCAGCTTCAGCGAGACCCACGCACGGTTGGTGAGGCTTGCTGCCATCACAGTTGCTGTGGGATCTGCCGTGCGGATTGAGCTGTGGGCCGCACGAAGCAGTTGGACATAAGTGGGCGCAAACCCGAGGCTCCTGAGTCGCTTCACCTTGCCGCTAACAGTGACGGTCTGAGTCTCACCAGCGTGTTGAGGCCAGTATCGGTCGAGGTCTGGTTCATTCCAGATCTGCCATGTCGAGATTGGATCAGGAGTGAGGCCGGGGTTTGACTGCCAGAAGCTTCCCTGTTTGCCATAGCGGGAGGCCAAGGCTGCCGCGAACTGCCCGAAGCGGGACGGGCTTGCTGGGATTGGAATCAGGCGGTTGTACTTCTGGTCGGCCGCCCACGAAGGTGCTCCCATCAGAGTAGGAAGCACCTTGATGCCGGATGTTGCCGCGCCTGACATGAATCTGTCGAGGCTTGTCCAGTTGTAAGGCGCTCCACCGTCGGGATCCTGGGTGAAGTTAGGCCTCTGGACGGCTGGGACAGCGTCCCAGCTGGAGTAGGGCTGAACCGAGAACCAGTAGAGGGGAACTCGGACGGACTCCACCCCTTGCGTGGCAGCCGTTGCCAGCTCGGCATTCGCATCAATACCTTGCTTGTTCAGAGCCCATGGGTCCATGTCGACCCCGAAGAAGCCCTGTGGAACCGAGCGTCCTGAGGCCGTTGCATTGGATGCGCCCGTCCCGAGTCCAACTGCGAGAATGGCGGCTGCTGCTGCGAGGGTATGTCCCGTCTTGCGGAAGCTCATCGTTACTTCAAATTACACCCGCACAGGCCTAAAGTTGCGGCCAATAATCAACCTTCGGGGAACTTTTACTTGGTCTTGCAGGACGAAGCGAGGACCTTCGTTTTACAGGCCTCGATCTTCATCGCCCGGCCGCGGAATGTGTCCAGCGTGGCGGTCTTGGTGACAGTCCCGAGGCGAACCTGGTTGAGACCGGTCCAGTCCCACACATCCGTTGCGCTCGAGTTGGGACTGGCCCATCGGTACCAAAACGCGCCAGTCACCTTTGAGGCGGATGAAAGCTTGACCAGCTGATCAAGCTGGAGCCCAAGGTTCTTGGCCTGATTCGCAGGGGTGGTGATGATTGTCTTCATCTTGTTATCGGCTGGGAGCTTGCCGAATCCCGAAGCCCAAGCGAACTCCGTGATCACAAGAGGGATCGAGCTGTCCCCGCCCTTTTTGAGTGCGTCCCTATAGAACTTGACGAGCTTGGCGGTGTTGGCAACTAACACGAACATGTTCACGCCGATCGTGTCGAATGAGCCCTTGCCGCCCACTGAGTAGATCGCGGCCAAATCGAGCCAGCCCATGTTTGTGAGGCTGGCCAATACGACCTTTGCGCTCGGATCAATCTGCTTGACCTTTGGCTTGATCGTCTTCAGCATCTTCACGAACGATGGGGCCCAGTGAGGGCGCTTGAGTTTCTTCTTCAGAAGTGCAGTGTCGACGGCCGTCCAGAGCTTCGGGTTCGCGTCAAGAGTGGCCTTGAGCGGTGCGGTAATAGTGGGCAGGTTGACTGCCAACGGCTTCCTGTCGAGTCCTGTGATCGTGACTGAAGGGCAGGGAGATGGCGTCGCCGTCATCTTGGTGCTGGAGACGCACTCAGAATCATGTTGAGGCCAGTAGTAGTCGAAGTTCGGTTCGTTCCAGATTTGCCACTGGGCCACAGGAACCTTTGTGATTGATGGGTGGGCCGCCCAATAGGTGCCCTGGCTGCCATAACGCCCGGCGAGGGTTGCGACAA
>JAPLCH010000036.1 GCA_026392325.1 Solirubrobacterales bacterium
TCATGCACGACATCGGCCAGAGAGCGCTCCGCGCTCATTACATCATAGGTCGAGGACCTGCGGCTCTTGCGGTCAAGGCCGAGACCGGTCGACGCATTGCCCTGCGGATCAAGGTCAATTGCCAGCACCCGAAGGCCCGACCGGCGGAAAGCGTCGGTGAGCGTCCGCACCGTCGTTGTCTTGCCCGTGCCGCCCTTTTGGGATAGAACCGCGATCGTCCGTGCCATTGAAGGGAGTGTACGCGCAGGCAGGCGGATTTGGCCAGCATCATTCCTGATGCCGCACTGAATAGACTCGCTCTTGCATGAACCGAGTAACAGTTGAAACGACCATTGCCCGCCCGCGTGAAGAGGTTTACGACTACCTCGTCGACATCTCCAACATGTCCGAATACACGGATCATTTCCTCAGCGGCTGGCACCTCACCCGTGAGAACCCTCGCGGGAAGGGCGCTGGAGTTCGGTTCCGAATCGGCGCGCCACTCAACAGGTTTGACTGGTCCGACCTCACCTTCGTCGAGGCGGAGCGGCCACATCGAATCGTCGCGAGAGGACGTGGCGGCAAGATGAATCGCATCCGTTCGCTCAGCACGTTGACGATCACACAAGCCTCGAAGGGCACCACCAAAGTCCAATGGACTTTTGAGACCGTGCCATCAAAACCATCGGATCGCCTGCTCGAGATCGTCGGTGGACGAAGGTGGTGGAAGCGCCGAATGAGTCGCTCTGTAGGGCGTTTGAAGAAGATCCTCGAACAGGATCGTGCTCGCGGACAGCGAGTCACGGTCGCTGGTGGGTAGACTTCCGCGCCGTAGTCATGAACTTCACTCGCAAACTCATTCCAGTCTTCGCAGCGCTCTCGCTTGCAGCCACGGTTTCGGCCTGCGGTTCTGAGGAGAAGGTCAGCTTTGGCATCAACGAAGGTGCATATGTTGACGTCGGCGATATCGCCTACCAGGTGCAGATTTCAAGGGTCTTGAACCCCAAGCTTCCAGAGGACCCGAGTTATCTCGTCGGACTTCCCGCAGGCACGCCAGACCCAGCCCCGCGTGAGAAGTGGTTCGCAGTCTTCCTTCGGGCACAGAACTATGGCTCCAAGCCAGCGCCTGTCGAAACGAAGTTCCGGACATTGACACTGAAGGAACTAAGTACATGCCGTTCGACCTTGACCCACAGATCAACACTTTCGCCTGGAACCCAACGGGACTCCTCAACCCTGACTTCGTCTATCCGGATGTCTCATCGGTCGCCGGAACGGGGCCAGTCCGACAGGGCGGAGAACTTCTCTTCAAGATCAAGGACTCGGTGTACCAGAACCGACCGCTCGTCTTTGAAATTCTCGACGCTGCGGGCAAGCCCGCCGCGTCGGTTGACCTAGACCTTTAGCCTCGGCGCTTGAGTGCCGCGACAAGGATGTCGCGGGCTGCTGGGGCCGCGGTGTCTCCGCCGTGCCCTGCTCCGTCGAGCAGTACTCCGACGGCCACGCGCGGAGCCCAAGAAGGGGCGAATGCGACAAACCAAGCGTCGGTGTTAGCCGGGTCATTAGGCCCGCCGGCATTGGGATCGTTCGGGTCAGAAGGGACGGTGTCGCGTATCTCGGCGGTTCCAGTCTTCCCGGCAACTGAGGCACCTGAGATAGCAGCAGCGCCTCCAGTTCCGTAGCGGACGACTGCGAGCATCATCTTCTTGAGTTGAGCAGCAACAGGACCTTCCATGGCCTTGGTCCGGGCAACCGTTCCAGCTGGCTTTTGGAGTGTGGGCTGAACGCGCCATCCACCGTTGCCTACGGTCGCGGCGATGCTCGTCATCTGAAGCGGTGAAGCAACGACTTGGCCCTGCCCGATGGCCGTGGTCCCAGTG
>JAPLCH010000033.1 GCA_026392325.1 Solirubrobacterales bacterium
GATGCAATCAGCTTGGCCACGGGTCTCGATTCGAAGCACCTTGAGACTCACGAGCGGTTTCTCACAGCAACCTGTCAATTCGAGTGGGGTGCAGTTGATTTTGCGTCAGCCCGCGTCGAGGTTTACTCCAAGCCAGGAGAGCTTCCCGATGTTGTTCCCGCGAGCCTGGAGGAGGATTTGGGGAGACGAGATTTCACGATCAACGGATTGACCGTGCCGCTCACGGCGACGGAGCTGGGCGAGTGGCCGGCGGTTGAAGGCGGGTGGGCTGACCTTGATGCCGGCCTTATCCGAGTTATTCACGGCCGGAGCTTCGTTGAGGATCCAACCAGGCTCTGGCGAGCGGCCAGATACTGCGGTCGTCTTGGTATGCGCTTTGAGCCAACCACAGCCCGACTTGCACACGAAGCCCTCACCGGTGGAGCGCTCAACACGGTTTCCGGTTCCCGGCTTGGGGCCGAGTTATTCCGGACAACGGCTTCCGATGAGAGCTTGGGAGCTCTGGAGACTGCTCAGGAACTTGGGCTCCTCAGCCGTATAGGAGGTGATGCCTTGGACTTCTCGGTGCTCGCAGCTGCTGCCGCGATCCTTGGCACTGATGTTCCGCTTCAGATGCTCAGGCTTGGAGCGCTTTGGTGGAAGGAGCCCAGAGCTGCTGAATTTTCAAGGGATCTGGGCCTGGAGTCACAGGTGACCGGTCTCGCTGCTCAATGCGCAATGGGGGAGGTTCTGGAGGGGGCTCTTGCCGCGGCCTCCAGGCCATTGGAGATACGAATTGCCTGCGCGGGTTGGGTTCCGGAGGCGATTGCCCTAGCGGGAGCAACCTCTGGCTTCGACAAGGCCCGTCTTTGGATCCACGAGCTCAGCTGTATCTCGCTGCCCATAGATGGCGTGGATCTCGCCGGGATAGGCATTGCTGAGGGACCAATGGTCGGAGTGGCCCTTGAATCCGCCCTTGATCATCTCCTTGACAAGCTGCAGCCACTGCGAGGGAGCTCGGGTGGGAACAGTGAGGGAGGTTCCTGAGGGAGTCCTTGTCGAGATCGGTTCGGCCACTGCCTGCTTCCCAAACCGCAGGTGTCTTCCCGATGGGGCCAGCCTTGATATCGCGCTCGACTCGCCGGGCAGGGACGACGCTCTGAGGAGAGTCCTCCTAGCCGGATCGGCGGGAGAGCGGAGAACGATGGGTATGAGGCAGCAGCACGGCAGGGAAGCTCAGCTTGTTGACCCATCAAGCCCGACCCCAGATTGCGACGGTCTGATTGCCAACAGCTCAGACTTTGCCCTTGTGGCGCTCGCCGCAGACTGTGTCCCCATTGCGTTGGCCCAAGGACAGTCGGTTGCAGTTGTTCACGCTGGCTGGAGAGGTTTGGCCGCCGGAGTCATTCAGAGATCACTTGAGGTCCTGGGCTTGAACTCCGGGGGTGGGCCTGTGTCTGCGGCAGTGGGTCCCTCCGCCAGGGTCTGCTGCTACGAGGTTTCCCCAGAGGTGGTTGATGCACTTGGGCCACATGCCTCTGCCGAGGGACGCATGGTTGACACTGGGAAAACCGCGGCCGCCATACTTTCGGCCGCCGGGGTGGTTGATTTGACAGTGATGGACGCGTGCACCATCTGTGGAAGTCCCGAGCGCTACTTTTCATTCAGAACAGAAGGCAGCGATGCCGGAAGACAGGGAGTGGTTGCATGGTTGAACAGGTAAGCGAGATTGACCCAGAGCGAGTCCGTGCGAGTCTTTCAGAGATTAAGGAGAGAATCGCGGCAGCGGACCCGTCAGGACAGGGAGGGGCGGCGGTTGAGGTTGTCGCGGCCACAAAGTACGTACCGGTTGAACTGATGGGCACTCTGGCCGAGGGCGGTGTGACCGTGGCCGGCGAGAATCGCATTCAGGACCTCACCGCCAAACAGGACATGTGGGGCGACCTGTTCACATGGGATTTTATCGGTGACCTCCAGAGCAGAAAGGCTCCGAGCCTTGTCGGCAAAGTGAGACTGATTCAGTCGTTGGCCACAGAGAGCGCCTTGCTGAAACTTGAACGAGCCGAGGCCGGCCAGCAGAAGGTTTTGGTCCAGGTCAATCTGGCTCAGGAGGAATCCAAGAGCGGTATTGCGGTTGAGGATCTGTCTAGATATTTGGCTTCGGACGGCTGCGACGTTGTCGGGCTGATGACAATGCCACCATTCACGACCGACCCTGAAGAAAGCCGCCCGTGGTTTGCGAAGCTTCGAGATCTGGCTGACATCAACGGTCTCGAAGTAGTGTCCATGGGAACAAGCCAGGACTATGAGGTTGCTGTGTCGGAAGGAGCTACACACGTGAGAATTGGGGCGAGCCTCTGCCGCTGAGACCGCCCTTTGGACTGATCCGCCCCGCGAGGTGACATGCTGGTCAGGCAGGATCCAAGGTTCTCACGAAGAAAGACAACGGATGGCCCTTAAAGACACCTTTCATAAAACGCTCGTCTACTTCGGACTCGCAGAGGAACACGATGTTGATTCGTGGGACTCCGACGACTCCCACCGCTCATCTCGGCAGGACGACAGAGAACTACGAGGCTCGGTTTCGAGGTTCCCTCAGCGTGGAAGAAGAGATGAACTGGATGACATCTTCGGAGATGACGATGCTGGTGACAGACGCCCGACGTTGAGGCCTGTTGAAAGCCGTCGCTCAGATCAACGCGTTCACTTTGTCGCTCCTAAGAGCTTCAACGATGTACAGGACATGGGAGATCGCTTCAGAGACGCGGTGCCCGTGATCATCAACCTTCAGGCGGCCGACCCAGAGCTGTCGATGAGAGTCATCGATTTCGCTAGTGGACTGACTTATGGACTTGGCGGAGGAATGAAGCAGATCGCCGACAAGGTCTTCGTTGTGACACCGAAAAATGTTGAGTTCTCGGCAGAGCAGAAGGCGGAGATGATCGAAAAGGGATTCTTCAACCAGACGTGATGGCCATCTTCTTATCTGGCCGCTGGAACGCAAGATGAAGATTGGCCTCATTGGAGCCGGCAGCATGGCCACCGCCTTGGCGCGTGGATGGCAGTCCCCACTTGTCGTGTCAGATCCCAACGAAGCTCGCGCTAGAGACTTGGTAGCCGAGAAAGAGATTGACGGTGTCGCGAAGTCGGTTGTTTCCATACTGGGCTCCGTGACAGTGTCTGAGGTAAGGGCTGCGTACCCCGCTTCGCCTGCCTACCGCGTGCTTCCCAACCTCCCCGTCGAGCTGAAGAAGGGGGTCCTCTGCTGGCCGTTGAGCAACGGAATAGAAGGGAACGCAATTCGCGACCACTTCGCAGAGCTCGGACGCCTCATTGAGCTGGATGAGTCGATCATTGAACAGGCGATGGCGCTGTCAAGCAATGCTCCTGGCTTCCTTGCGTTTGTCGTTGAAGCGTTTGTGGAGGCCGGGGTCGCCTACGGCCTTTCGACAGAACTTGCAACTGAGCTGGTCACCGCCACAATGGTCGGAACTTCAGCTCTGTTGGACGCTCGCGATGGGGATGCTGGGCGGCTCCGACGGGAAGTCTGTTCTCCGGGCGGGTCAACTGAGAGAGGCGTTGCGGCGCTCGAATCCGCAGGGCTTCGTCAGGCGTTTCTCGATGCGGTAGAAGCAGTTGTGGCGCCAAGATGACCCTCGTCGCGGCTACCGTTAGGATCGAAGTGGCCGGTTATCTATCTTCGCTTCTTCTGGTTTACAGCGTCCTGATCATCGGCTGGGTAGTGCAGTCATGGGTGCTTGCGAGTGGGATCAGCGTCGGCCGGTTCGCGCCTGTATTTCACTTCCTTGATTCTGTGGTGGGTCCGTTCATGAACCTCTTTAGGAAGTACATCCCGCCACTGGGTCCCGTTGACATTTCGCCACTCGTTGCTTTGCTTGTAGTTCAGATAGGCGGCGGGTTGGTTGTCTCTCTGGTCCACGGCTGACGGTGTCGGCTGGCCGCTCCGCCCTGGTCCGAGCAGGGGCTACAGGCCTTCTCGTCTTTGTGCTTGACCAGCTAGCGGCGCGACATTCTCGGTCCACTTGACCTCGTCAATGTAAGAAACAAGGGTGTTGCCTTTGGTGCACTCACCGGGGCGGGGTGGATTGACCCTGCGTTGACGGTGGTCGCCCTGCTTGGGGTTTCTGTCTGGTTCGGACGGACACCCACGGCCGCGTGGGCATGGCTTCCGGCCGGACTCGTCGTAGGGGGCGCGCTTGGGAACCTCTATGATCGGCTCACTCACGGGCAAGTGACCGACTTCATCAAGGTCCCTTACTGGCCGGCCTTCAATGTGGCCGACATTGCTATTACCTGTGGAGTGATCCTCTTGATTCTCGTGGCGGAATTTGATGGCAGAAATCCAAAATCTCCTAGTTCCTGAACTCCCAGAGCCGGTAAGGCTTGACGCCTGGCTTGCGGCCGAGCTCGGCTCGCGCACGGCCGCGGCCCGGGCGGTTAAGGAGGGACGCGTTCTGGTCGGCAATGAAAAGCGGGCCAAGTCCTTCCTTCTACATGGGTCCGAATCCGTTCAGCTGACTGAGCTGGAAGTACAGGAGGCACCAGAGCCGTCAGAGCAAACCGAGATTCCCGTGGTGTTCGAGGATGCCCACTTGATGGTTGTGGAGAAGCCAGCAGGCATGGTTGTCCATCCTGCCCCTGGGCATGCGACCGGGACGCTGGCTCAACTTCTGGCCGGATCTCTCTCGGGAGGTGAGGAGGGCAGAGCGGGCATTGTGCACCGACTGGATCAGGACACGACAGGTCTGCTGATCGTGGCTCGAACTGAAGATGCCCATCGCCAACTCCGGCTGATGCTTGAAAAGCGCGAGGTGAAGCGTATCTATACCGCTCTTGTTGACGGAGCCCCTCCAACAAGGGAGGGAACCATTACGGCTCCCATTGGCAGGGACAGAAGAGTGCGGACAAGGATGTCAACGACTACAGACACGCCTCGCGATGCAACGACCCACTTCACTGTTGACACGGCATTTGCTCACTCAACCCTGTTGACGGTTCAGCTCGAAACCGGGCGCACTCATCAGATCCGTGTACATCTGAAGACGGTAGGACTCCCTGTGATTGGGGATCCTGAGTATGGGATCAGAGGAGGGCTTGGGCTGTCAAGACAGTTCCTGCACGCAGCTCAGCTTGAGTTCACTCATCCCATCACCGGGGAGGAGCTCTCCTTCACATCTGCTCTTCCACCGGACTTGGATGCCGCCCTGGCGCGGGCACGCGCCGGAGAGCAGGCTGTTCCCGGCTGACCTTGGGGCAGTAAAACCCCTAAGCTCAATAGTTCAATGCAATTGGACCCTCCCGGGGATTCGACCGAGCACTAGTTCGGGACGCAGATACGGACCGGGTGGCTATAAAAACCAATACGCAAGGGAGATTTATCCACATGGCCGCCAATGGCATCCGTGAGCTGCTCGAAGCTGGAGTTCACTTCGGGCATCAGACACGTCGCTGGGATCCTCGCATGCGCCGCTACATTCACGGCGAAGCGCAGGGCATCTACATCATCGATCTTCTGCAGACAGAAGTGCTGCTCGAGAAGGCAAAATCCTTTGCTCAGGAGACCGCGCGTCGAGGCGGAGTCGTCCTCTTCGTAGGAACCAAGAAGCAAGCGCGTGATGCTGTGAAGAACGCAGCTGATGCATGCGATATGCCGTATGTAAACCATCGTTGGCTTGGTGGACTTCTTACAAACTTCCAGACCATTTCGCGTCGAATCAAGCGTCTTCACGACCTTGAGCGCTACGCAGCGGAAGGACAACTTGCGCTGCTTCCTACCAAGGAGCGCATGTCTGCTGAGGCTGACCTTGTGAAGCTTCGGGCGAACCTTGGTGGCGTTCGCAACATGACCCGCACTCCGGATGCGGTTGTCGTGTTCGATGTGAACACTGAAGTGATCGCTGTTGCCGAGTCAAATCGCCTGAGAATTCCTGTGATTGGGCTTGTAGACACAAACTGCGACCCAACGAACATTGACTTTGTAATCCCAGGAAATGACGATGCAATGCGTTCCTGCGAGCTGATCGCAAACGCGATCAGCAGCGTCGTTGCTGACGCTCAGGGCCAGTACCGTGCCGAAGAGGCAGCAGCGAAGGCTGCAGCGGAAGCCAAGGCATTGGCAGAGAAGGAAGAGCGCGAGAAGCGCGAAGCTACTGAAGCTGCTCGTCGCCTTGCTGTCGAGGAAGAGGCAGCAACGAAGGCAGCCGCGCAGGCAGTTGTCATTGAGGCTGCTGAGGCAGAGAAGGCACGGGCCGAGGCAGAGGAAGCCGTACGCGCTGCAGTTGCTGAACGCGCAGCTGCTGAGGCAGAGGCTGCTCCTGTTGAGGAAGCTCCGGCTGCTCCTGTTGAGGAAGCTCCGGCTGCTCCTGTTGAGGAAGCTCCGGCTGCTCCTGTTGAGGAATCAGCATGACCGTTACAGCAGCTGACGTGAAGGCTCTCCGCGGGCGCACAGGCGCAGGGATGCTCGACTGCAAGAAGGCTTTGGAGGAGTCCGGAGGTGACGTTGACGCAGCCGTTGACGCACTTCGTGTCAAGGGCCTCGCCAAGGCAGCCAAGCGTGGAGACAAGGAAGCAAGCCAGGGAGTTGTTGCTTCGTACATCCACGCTGGAGGCTCCATCGGATCCATGGTGGAAGTGGACTGTGAAACCGACTTTGTGGCTCGTAATGAGGAGTTTGCAACCTTTGCCCGAGATCTGGCTCTTCATATAGCTGCCGCAGATCCGCTCTATGTGGATGAGGCTTCGGTTCCAGAGGAAGCGCGCGCCGCAGAGCTGCGCGTACTCCAGGATCAGGATTCCGACAAGCCCGAAGAGATTCGAGCCAAGATCGCCGAAGGACGCATAGGCAAGTGGCTCGACGAAGTTGTTCTGCTCAGACAGGCCCATGTCAACGCAGACCGCTATGAGGGAAGAACAATTGAAGATCTGCGAGCTGAGCTGGCATCAAAAACAGGTGAGAACATCGTGATTCGACGGTTCTCGCGGTTTGCGGTAGGCGGCTGAGACACGGATGACTGAGTCGGGCGGCTACCGACGGATTCTTCTGAAGCTTTCAGGGGAATCCCTGATGGGAGATCTGGAATATGGGACCGATCCAAAGCGGGTTCAGTCGGTTGCCAAGCAGATCGCTCAAATTCATGCCCAAGGAGTAGAGGTCGGCATTGTCGTTGGAGCAGGCAACATCTACAGGGGGCTAGCTGGCGCGGCCGAAGGGATGGACCGAGCAACTGCCGACTACATGGGCATGCTCGCGACCGTCCTCAACGCCCTTGCCTTGCAGGACGCGCTTGAGACGGCAGGGGCTCCAACCAGAGTCCAATCCGCAATCACCATCAGCGAGGTTGCTGAGCCCTACATCAGGCGCAAGGCTATGAGGCACCTTGAAAAGGGCCGCATAGTTGTGTTCGCTGGCGGAACGGGCAATCCATTCTTTACAACCGATACAGCTGCTGCACTTCGCGCGGCGGAGATCAGGGCTGAGGCCGTTCTGATGGCAAAGAACGGCGTTCAAGGTGTCTTCACTGCCGATCCAGCCCTGGATCCGGACGCGGAGTTCATAGAGCAGATCACACACATGGAGGCGATTGAGAAGCGCCTCAAGGTGATGGACGCAACTGCTCTCTCCTTGTGTCTTGAGAACGGCCTTCCGATCCATGTTTTCAACATGTCGGACGATGGCGCCATAGCGCGAGTCGTTTCGGGCGAGCGGATAGGTACGCTGGTGATCACATGATAAATGACCTTCTAAAAGACGCTCAAGAGCGCATGCACAAGTCTGTTGAATCAACCCGTGGTGAGTTTGGTTCCGTCCGCACAGGAAGGGCCACGCCAGCCCTTCTCGACCGCGTGACCGTTGACTACTACGGCGCAATGACTCCACTGACACAAATGGCAACCGTCAGCGCTCCTGAAGCACGCCTCCTTACAGTCAGCCCATATGACGCTTCAAGCATGGAAGCCATTGAGCGCGCCATCACTAATGCCGACCTTGGGGTAACCCCTGGCAATGATGGAAGTCTGATCCGAATCAGCATTCCGGAGTTGACTGAGGAACGCCGTAAGGAAATGGTCAAGCTGACCAAGGGAATTGCAGAAGAGGGACGGATTGCCATCAGGAACATCCGCCGGGATGTAATGCATGAGCTCCGCGTTCTCAAGGAGTCTGGTGAGAGTGGCTCCGATGAAGAGCATCGCGCAGAGGAAGCCCTCCAGAAGCTCACAGATGCTCAGATTGCTGAGCTCGACGAGATCCTTGCCCGCAAGGAAGCCGAGATTCTCGAGGTTTGAGCAGGTTGAGTGAGCGGCGGGCAAAAACCGTCGCGATCATCACCGACGGAAACGGACGCTGGGCGAACGATCGTTCGTTGCCGGTTGTCGAAGGCCACCGGGCCGGGGCAGACACCGTCAAGGCGCGTCTCAGGGATTGTGTTGAGCTCGGAGTGGAACAGCTGACCGTCTATTCATTCTCCACAGAAAATTGGGGGAGGTCGGCGCGCGAGGTTCGCGGGCTGATGAAGATGTTCGACGAACGGCTTCAGACCGAAACACCTGAACTTCTAGAAGAGGGTGTACGAATGCGGTTCATTGGCGACAGAACTGACCGCCGGATTCCAACAAAGCTTGTGGAACGGATGGGGTGGGCGGAGGAGCTGACCTCTGGATGCGAGCGGATTGACCTCTTCGTCGCGTTCAACTATGGCAGTCGGAATGAGATCTTCCGCGCAGCAGAAAAGTACGACGGCGGTGGTGAGGAAGCGTTTGGGCGTCTCATTGGGGAACCTGCGCTTCGGGACCCGGACCTTCTGATCCGGACGAGTGGGGAGCAGCGGATTTCGAACTTCCTTCTGTGGCAATGTGCCTACTCGGAGTTTGTCTTCCATGAGGCGCTGTGGCCGGACTTCAGCAGAGAGGATTTGGTCGGCTGCCTCGAGGAATATGCCGAGCGTGAAAGGAGATTTGGTAAGAGATGAAGAAACCAAGTGATGTTCTCGGTCGGACGGTGGTGGCCATCCCATTGGCGATCCTTGCAGTGGTTCTCGTAGCCGCAGGCGGATGGGTCTTCGCTGTCGGCGTCACAGCCATTGGCTGCCTCTGCCTTCATGAGTTCTATGACCTCGTCGAATCCAGAAGGCCGATTCGGCTCGCTGGCTTCATCGCCATTTGCGGATCGGTACTCGCCGCCAAGCTCGGAGGGCCGACCGCCCTGCTCTTTGCAACTTGGTTCTCCCTTCCAGTGATGTTCATGATGGCAGCTGCGCAGCCTCGGCTTGAAGGAGCCACGGATTCGATTCTGTCAACGGGCTTGGGAATCTGGTGGATTGCTGTGGGCTTTGCTCACGCGGTGCTCCTGCGCGACCTTGCTCACGGAGGAGGCATTGTTATTGACGCCCTGATCGCCACCTTTGCCGGCGATACTGGATCCTATTTCGGGGGCCGGGCTTTTGGGACCAAGCCACTTGCACCCCGGATCAGCCCGCGCAAGACAGTGGAAGGGCTGCTTGCCGGCTCGGCCGCAGCTGTCGCCGCAACCCTTGTGGCCAGCTTTTACCAGGACTGGCTTCCGTTGGAAGTGGCACTGTTGATTGGCGTCACGGTTGCCGTGCTTGCGCCAATGGGAGACTTGTTTGAGAGCTTGTTGAAGCGTGAGGCGGGTGCCAAGGATGCGGCTACAACGCTTGGGCCACACGGTGGCGCACTGGACCGCCTCGATGGCGTTCTCTTCTCCATTGTTGGGGTCTACTGGCTCTGGTATCTCCTCGGGTGACGGACAAAGCACGAGC
>JAPLCH010000078.1:0-5907 GCA_026392325.1 Solirubrobacterales bacterium
TTTCGGTGGTTGCGCTGCTGTGTCTGGTCGTGGCCCCGGGAATTCTTCGCATTTCAACTGAGCAGCACGACACGGTTGACCCGGCAACCCACAGGTTCATCCAACCCGGTGAATCTGATGCCTTCAGCTGGATCAGCAGCAACCCTGCCCGAGGTGACGTCCTCGCCCCCGGCTCAACCGGGGCAATGGTTCCATGGAGGACGGGACGCGTTCCGTGGGTTGGACACCGCAACCTGACCCCCGATTACCTTCAGCGAGCTGCTTTGCAATCCGCCTTTGTGAACGGATTCGGCGCTGGGCAGTCTGCAAGCGCGACACGTAATTTCATGTCAGCCCATCAAATTGCGTTCGTGTTGCTCCCGTGCCAACTTCCTCAGGCCACGCGCGCCAACCTGATTGGCAGACTCGGACCGCAGGTCACACGGGTGATCAGGTTTGGGTGTGCCTCCGTGTTGACTCTCCGCAACTGAGAGAAGAGCCCCCTTACCCCGTTCCTGCCGCGAGCGAATGTATCTTGGGAATCCAATGGCAGCCGCATTCGCACTCTTCATCATCGCCCTTGGCGCAATCGCCCGGTTTGCGATCACCGACCAGGTCAACGGCGTTGACCTTGAGGTGCTCGGGACGATCCTGATGGTCTGCGGTGTCGTCGGCCTACTGCTTGCAATCGTGCGGATGGTCATGGACCAGGACCGCGGCGGGCCCCCGGCCAAGCAGTAGCCCACTGGCTTCGCAGTTCAGGCAAGCCCCCGGCCTTAAGCCAGCCATCTCTAGCTTTGCAGCAGCCCACTTCGGCGCAGCAGCTCAGTCGCATCGGCCCTGACGCGGGCCCCAAGGTCCAGGCTTAGTGCCCGGGCAAGGCAATCACTGATCCGTCTCATCTCTGCTGAGTTGAGGCCTCCAACAATCTTCCAGACAGCGGACTTGTTGACCGCCGTTACCGAAGTAAGGTCGACCAGAGATTCCACTGGAAGGCCATAGCGCTCGGCAACTGGAAGCCGAAAGAGGAACGGGTGGTCACCTGACTCGACTCGCGCCCATGAGCCGGATTTTCGTGTGGCTGCCCTGACGCTCCCGATCCGTACTCCGAGGAGGTCATCCCGGGAGCCGCGGGTGCCATCGTGGAGCAGAAGCATCGGTCGCAGTTTCACCTTCGCCACCACGGACGAGTAGCCACCCGGGCTGCGGCCTGCCACGAACTCGTCAGCGTTGACAACCTGGTCCTGCGTTCCGTCTGCTCCGAGACATGTCATTGGAAACTCCGCTGCGAAAGGAAATACCCCGAAGGCGATGGCGCCACGGCGCAGTTCGGCGGCGCTATGCACCGCCCTTTGTCCCCTTCTTCGAAGCCTTCTTGGAGCTGGTGCTAATCCGAGCCATCCTCTGCCTCTCCTGCTCCGGGGTTTCAGCCAAGAGAGCTGCGATCAACGCCTCCTCAGATGGGGCCACATGCTCGTCTCGCGCAAGTTCGTTGAGGAGTGTCACGTCGTCCTCTGTCATCAACGCTTCGGGTGGGACAACAGCCCCAGCTTCAATCAGTTCGAGCATCGGCCCGAGCAGCGCAAAGGTTTCCCAGCTCAGAAGCGCAGCGTGAGGCTTTCCGTACTTCGTCACAACGACATGGCCACCCTGTTCCAGCTTTCCCCGAGCCTCGCCGGGCAGGCGCATCTCCTCTGCAGTAATTGAGACGGACTGGTCCAGGCGGTCGCTACTACTTTGCTTTGTGGCTGGCATGAATCCAGACTAACAGGATTCTGTCAGGAAATCAGCATTTCCCGACAGAATTGTTGCACTGTCTCCTGTGATCTGTTACACGGCGCGCCGAATGGGAAACAGGTCCACGAAGCCTCCCTCACAGCAAGCGGCAACAAACTCTGCTTCCCTCCAAGACATGAAGATTCTGCTCACAGGCGCCACCGGCTATGTCGGGGCCCAACTGCTCCCCGCCCTGGAAGCCGCCGGCCATGATGTTCGGTGCCTTGCCCGCACCCCAGAAGCCCTTGCCAGCACTGGAGTAGAGGTGGTCAAGGGTGACGTCCTGAGCGGAGAAGGACTCGACGAGGCGCTCGCCGGAATTGAAGTCGCCTACTACCTGATCCACGCGATGACAGGCGGCGGTGACTTTGCAGAAAGAGACCGCCGGGGCGCCACAAACTTTGTTGCCGCGGCCAAGCGCCAAGGCGTACGCCGTGTGATCTACCTGGGCGGCCTCGGCCCGGATGACGGCAACGGATCAGAACACCTGCTCAGCCGCCATGAGACCGCCGTGATCCTGCGTGACGCAGCACCAGAGTTCGTCTACGCCCGCGCCGCGATCGTTGTTGGTGCCGGATCAGCGTCGCTGATCATGCTTCGCCACCTCGTAGAGCGTCTGCCAGCAATGATTTGCCCCAAGTGGATTGACGTCCACACCCAACCAATCGCAATGCCAGACCTCGTTGGCGCGCTCGCCCACTGCGCTGAAGTTGAAGGCCTCAACGGAGAAGTCCAGCTTGGTGGCGCGGATGTTGTGACCTACCGGGAAATGATGCTCTCACTGGCCCGAGCCCTGAACAGACGCAAACCGTTCGTAATCCGAGTGCCAGTTCTGTCCCCTCGGCTCTCCAGCCACTGGGTTGGCTTTGTGACAGCAGTGGACAGTGGAATTGCCCGCCCTCTCATTGACGGCCTCAAGGCCGAAACGGTCGTAACCACTCCTCCTCCCGCTGGAATCAACGACTCGCCCATGGGCCTTGAAGAAGCCATGCGCGAAGCAGTCCGCAATTAACCACCGCGCGCATCTGCAACAAGTTTGCGCAGGCACTTGGCAAATCGAGGCCGTGGCCCTACCCTGAAGGAATGGGTACACCGACGAAACAGGATCTTGCCGTTGACGTGATCGTTCTCCGAGATGGGGATCAATTCACTGCGCAGTGCCTGAACTTTGACGTGGCCAGTTTCGGGCCAACCCCCGAAGCTGCTCTAGCGATGGTCCGAGAAGCAGTTGAGCTTCACATTGATGGGATGACTGACGCTGAGCTTGCCGCCGCACGAACATTGAGTCATCACACGGTCCGCGTGGACCGTGCCTAAGCGGTACTCCTCCGCTCAAATATCGAAGGCACTCCTCAGGCACGGCTTCGTGTTTGTCACCCAGCGCGGAAGTCACCAGAAGTACCGCCTGCTTGGCCAACCGACCCGCAACGTGATTGTTCCGGCAGGCCGAAGGGAGATTCAGGTGAAGACGCTGAAGTCAATCCTCCGACAGGCAGACCTATCCGAAGACGACCTGGACAACGTGCTCTGACTCAGTAACCCGTATTCCCGCGGTCTGAGGTTGTGCCGCCCTTGACCAGCTCGGCCATGGTTACGGGAGTGAGGTTCTTCTTCTTCAACAGGTCAAGGATCTTTGGAAGTACGTGGGCGGTAGGCGGGTAGTTGCCGTGGAGCAGGATTATTCGCCCAGGCTTGGCCCAGAACTTGATTGCATTGAGAATGTAATTCGGGCTCTTAAGCGATGAGTCCGCAACCGTTCCAGACCACATGACCACATTCGTGTAGCCAAGCTGTCCCGCCTTGTCGACCGTGCCAGCGTTGTAATCACCGTAGGGCGGGCGGAACCACGGGCGGCCGGTCAGTCCAAAAGTCTTCTCGATCCAATCCTCATTGCGCTGCAAGTCCTGGCCGAAGGCATCCGCACCAATTGAGGTTGAAGCGTTGTGACTGAACGTGTGGTTCCCCAATGTCAGCTGTCCCTTCGCGACCAACGCCTTGATGCGGCTGGCCTGCGGATCCCAGCTGGCCGCGTAGCGCCCGTTGGGAAAGAAGGTCGCGTGCGCACCGGTCTGCTCAAGCACGTCAACTATCTTCTTCACGCACGCCGGGCAGAACCCATCGTCGAAAGTCAGGGCAACCTTGCGCTCTGGGACTGCTGCGTTGGTCATGACCTTCGCCTGCCCCGGAACCAACGGAGTGATCCCCTGAAGGTTGACAAGAGCTGGACTGCCGCTCGACGCGGTTGTCGTCGCAGCTGATGACGTGGAATCGGAAGAGGCCGTGGCCTTGGAGGGTGTTGCGCTCTTCCCGATCAGCGCGGATGAGGCAGCCCAGCCCACACCGACTAGCGCCACTACCAACACCAAGACGGCGAGCGCACGGCGACGACGGACGGCAGCGGTTGGCTTGCCGTTGTTGCTGCCGGAGAGTTGACGCTGGGATGCCACAGTCGTTAGTCCTTCATCCGATGGTGGCAGATGACCTGCCCAGAAAATAGAAAAGCCGCCCTGACCTTACGGTCAAAGCGGCTCCCCATGGTGTTGCGATTCAGCTTAAATCAGCGCAACGTTGATGGCTTTAGGGCCCTTGTCGCCTGCTTCTTCCTCATAGCTGACCTTGGCACCTTCGCTCAATGAGCGATATCCCTGGCCGCCAATGGCGGAGTAATGAACGAAAAGGTCCTGGCTGCCTTCATCTGGTGTGATGAAGCCGAAGCCCTTGTCGTCCCTGAACCACTTAACTGTTCCTGTCGGCACTTAATTACTTCCTTAACTACTGGTGCTGCGCCTCTGAACTTCCCAATGGGGAGCTAACTGCTCGCTTGCACTAACTTTGCTGACCCGGTTGAGCCAGCCTTACCCCTTGGACGGTAGCACTACCAGACGAATGCGGGGTTAAAGGAGTTGACAAGCTGCAGAATGCCGCGGTAGGCATGACGTCAGGCGATCGCCGGATCACAACAAAACCACTGTTGGGCGAGTAGCCCTAGAGGGTGGGAGGACCGAGCTTCAAGAGCTCGGCATGAAGTTCCATCACACGGGACTTGACAGGGTCAGTCTCATCCCGGTCATGCACGAGGTCCCAAGTGCGCTCTGCGATCTCACTGGCGTTCTGCGGATTTGCGTCGGCCGCGAGCTTCTCCACGAGTGCCATCTCGAAAGCTTCGATCTGGTCAATCGGGTTTCCCTTGGGAATCTTTGGCAGAGGTTGACCAACATGCGTGCGCCAAGTATTGGTCGCAACGACAAGGCGGTTCCTCAATGTGATGCTTGCTTCCACGGGCTGGAAAGTACCAACCCCACACACCTTGTGTCACCTGCCAACCGACAATGCCCGCTATTTGGGGGATTCGAGGCCGGCGCAGCCCGCTTCGAGTCGCTCAGGACTTGCCGAAAGAGCTCGCACCAGATGATGGCGCGACGAACAGACTCTGTGCTGCTTTGCCAATGCCCCCGTGCGTATCCGAGAGGGTTGTCTCCGTCAGTGCAGTTCCATCCCCACTGATCCGCATGACTGAGTCGAGCAGGATCCATTCTCCGACCGGAGCACGCGAAAGGTTGACCGTCAGGTCCGAATTAACGAACAACCATTCACCCCAGTCAAGCGCAGCGCTGATCCCGTTGCCAAAGTCAGCCGCTGACACTGCTCGCTGCTGAGCCGTGGGCTCCTCGCCCGCAACCAAGGGGACCTTAAGCCTGAACCAGGCTTGGCCTGGACCTTGGGCAAGCCAGTTTTCCTTGCCACCCGCCATGCGGATGTCCACTGCGTGCCCGGCAAACATTTCACCCGTGTCCAAATGGTCCACGGCACTTGGAAGGTCAACCGTGGGTTGGATCAGAGGGGCAGGCTCAATGTCCACGATTGGTGAGGAGTCCTCCTCCACCCTCATGAACAGTGCCATCGCACGCATGGCTGGGCGCCCACCAACTTCAATTGTTGCTGCCACCCACTGCACGCGCTTGCCAGGACGGACGACTTCCGTGGTGACGGTCATCTCCTCCAGAGGGAGCGGCCCAAGGAATTCGAATGTGATGCGAACCAACCGCATTGGCAGCACGGTCTCAACCTGCTCGACTGCACGGGTCAGGAGCCCGGTTGGGGCGCCGCCGTGCTGGTGGTCTGGGCTCCAAGGACCGCGGGCCAGGCCGGTGG
>JAPLCH010000078.1:5954-9271 GCA_026392325.1 Solirubrobacterales bacterium
GGCCGGTGGGCATGAAGCGGTTGTCACCAAGTGGTGTGTAGATGAATTCTGACATGCGGTTACCGCGGGCAATCTACTCTGACCGCGCCCAACCCACCTTCCGGTCAGTCGGCTGGATACCCGCCACGGTCTTCGGGCTCTGGGTCCATCAGAACAACAGGAGCGCCAAGATTTGCATCCCGTCGGAAGGTGGCAATCCGTCGTCCGGGCTGAATCGCCGGACGCGCTGGACCGATAAGCCCATCAAGCTCATGAATGGCCTTGTCAAGGTCTGCGGTGATGAAGCCAAGTCCCCAGCCATGTGCGTGAGTGCCGGGCACCGTGTCCGTGTGGACCAGCTCGAGCACGGCCTCCCCTGAGCGAACAAACCCTTGGCGAACGTCATGCCCGTCGTCGTTCTGCCGGTAGGCCTCACGCGTGAGGCCTAGTCCAACAGACGCCATGGCTGTCGCGGTGCGATCAAAGTCAGGTGTGGCAATGACCACCTGATCCACTGACACAGCCCCGTTTGGATGTTGAGGATCAACCTCAAGTGAAAAGAGCTCAACCGGAAGCCCATCAATGTCTTTGGTGCCTTCAGGCAGGTGGTCAAATCCAAGCCCTTCAATCCCACCAACTGGAGCGGTGAACTGGACCGTCACCCCACCCACGGCCAGCGCATGACCCGTAACCGTGAACCCGGCAGACGCCCATGCTGCGGGGTCCGCGGCCAGCTTCACGAGTGTCAGTGATGGACGGTTGTTGATGTCGTTTGAAATGAGAGCCTCCTGATCGATTGTCTGCGTTACGCCAGAGCTGGCGCGTCGGGAAGGCCGGCGAGCGCCGCTTCAAGGTCAGCCTCTGAGAACTCTGGGTCCGCGAGGTTCCCTGCGAGGTAATCGTCATAGGCCTGCATGTCGAAGAACCCATGGCCGCAAAGGTTGAAGAGGATGACCCGCTCCTCACCGGCTTCCTTCGCCTCAAGTGCCTCTTCGATCGCTGCGCGAATTGCGTGTGCTGGCTCTGGGGCGGGAATGATCCCCTCAGTCCGGGCGAACTTAATGGCCGCATCGAATGTGTCGTTCTGCTTGTAGGCCTTTGCCTCCACATGCCCGCTCTTGACAAAACCGCAGAGCATTGGCGCATCACCGTGGTAGCGGAGGCCGCCAGCATGGAGCTCTGGCGGAACAAAGCCTGAGCCCAGCGTGTACATCGGCATCATTGGCGTCATGCCAGCGATGTCGCCGTAGTCATATGCGTAGACACCGCGACTCAGCGTTGGGCATGCTGCCGGTTCTGCTGCGAGGAAGCGTGTCTTTGATTCTCCATTGAGCACCTTGCGCAGGAATGGGAACACCATGCCGCCGAAGTTCGAGCCGCCGCCAACACAGGCGACAACAACATCCGGTTCAACGCCGGCCATTTCCATCTGAAGGATTGCTTCCTGGCCGATGATCGTCTGGTGCAAGAGCACATGGTTGAGAACTGACCCGAGTGCGTAGTTGGCATTGGGATCCTGGGCTGCCACTTCGACCGCCTCGCTGATGGCAATACCCAACGAGCCGGTGGGGTGGTGCTGGTTTGCCTTGCCGGTCTCGGTGAGCATGCTCGGGGAGCGGTGAACCGTCGCGCCGAACGTTTCGATCATCGAACGGCGGTATGGCTTGGAGTCGTAGCTCGACCCTGTCATATAGATCTCACACTCAAGGCCGAACATGGAACAGGCGAATGCGAGCGATGAGCCCCATTGGCCGGCGCCGGTTTCGGTTACAAGCTTCTTGATGCCAGCCTTGGCGTTCTCATAGGCCTGAGGGATGGCTGTATTTGGCTTGTGGGAACCCGATGGGGATCCGCCCTCGTACTTGTAATAGATCTTGGCTGGTGTGTCGAGCAGCTTCTCAAGGCGATGTGCCCGGTAGAGGGGCGTTGGACGCCAGAGCGCGTAAGCCTTGCGGACTTCCTCTGGAATTTCGACCATTGGCTCAGCGGAAACTTCCTGCTCAATCAGTCCCATTGGGAAGATCGGTGTGAGGTCCTCTGGGCCGGCTGGCTCACCCGTCGCGGGGCTCAAAGGTGGAAGTGGTGGTTCCGGAAGGTCGGCCGCGATGTTCACCCAGTGGGTTGGAATCTGGTCTTCGGTGAGAAGGAATCGAGTCGTGTCACTGGCCATGTTGGGAAGACCTTTCGTGCTGAACATCGGGGTGTAAAGAGACAGACTGCCACCGATCACCCAAATGCGCCACCCCGAGTTTGCAAAACATCCACTAAGGAGTAAAAGGCCGCACTGGGCCAGCGGCCCCGTCAGGGGTCCCACCACGGCGGGCAGCCTCTGCTTCAGCCCGGTCACGGCCACCGTGTTCGAGCCCTGCAAGGTCTGAATTCCCGCGCCAGATGACTCCCCGGCCACGCTGGGTGACGGTCACGTCAAGCTTGCCCCCAAGGTGCTCCAAGGCCGCGGCGATATTTCTGCGTTCCTCGGGGAGTGGCACGGGAAGAACGTGTGCGGCTCCAAGTTCAGCCGTTCCATGAACCTCAACCGTGTATCGCGGTGAACGCCCTGTGAGCAGCCACTCCTCATCAGTTACTTCGGCGTTCACGGGAGAGAGGAGCGGGTCTCCAAGTCTCAAAAACTTGCCCCCGGCGTTGACGACCAGCGCGGTGACCTCAACGCCAAGTGGCCCGGTCTCCACTCGACCGCCTGCGAAGCAAACACATGCATCGCGGTCCTCAAAGCCTTGGGCCTGACCCCACCACCATTCCGCTGGGAATCCGCCTCTCCCCCAATTCTTTTCCGCGTAGACAGTCCCGCCGTCAAGACTTATCTCCTCGCCATCAATCACTGCGGCGCCCCGGGCAATGCCGCCGAGCAGGTGCGGATGCCAATACTGGTTGAGCGCTGGAATTGAGTGGAACCAGGAGGATGCGCCAACACGACGGCGGGGCCATGGAACCTGGTTGTCAACCTCAAGCTTGAGCTGAGCATTCGGACCAAGGTCCACTCTGACACTGTTTCCGTCAGCGACGAACCGGCCATCGGTGGTTCTGGCCCCCAGACCGTGAATGTCAGCGGTTGCCCCATCAAGCGCAGCTGCGCGCAGAAATCCGCTGGGGTGGCTTGCTAGTCCGACCGTTGCCCAAGTTCCACCAGCCTTGTCGTCGTTGACGCCGATCAGCGCAACCACGACCTGACCTGACTCGGGGAGCGTCACCCTCCAGAAGTAGCCCTCCATGCCAGTTGCATGAGAGCGAAGGGGATTGTCAAACGGAAGGTCAGCTCCCGTTGAACGGTAGAAGCGCTTTAGGCCCTTGGATGCACTTGGTTGATTGGCCACTTCGAA
>JAPLCH010000078.1:9277-11239 GCA_026392325.1 Solirubrobacterales bacterium
AACAAGACCAGAATCGGCTCGGCACAAGGGCGGTCAACGGTACCCGCTTCACCTTCAGGGCAACACGCAGTAACTTCTAGGAAGGGATGGAGACACGGCGTCACAGATTCGTTGTGGCAGCACTGCTGGGGATGCTCACCCTGCCCGCAACCGCCGCCGCGACCGTCACCCCGATTCCCCCGGACAACGGAGCCATAGCGACCACGCTTCCAAGCTTCTCCGGCAAGGCTTGGACGGCAAAGAAGATCACTGCGACCGCACCTCCGCAGAACCCGAGCATGGCACCCAACGGCAGGTCAAACCTTCACAACGACTCGTGGATGACTGACGCCTACTGGCGTGCTGGCCCACTTGGCAAGAACCTCGTTCAGACAACGAACAACTTTGGCCTGGGACTCCCAGGGCTTTGCGCCTCCATCACATTCGACACGCAGGGCAGAGTTGTTGCCGTCTGCCCGACCATCATTGGGGGACCAACCCTGCGGATGCTTAATGCCACCACGCTTGACCAGATTGCGTCACTGTCTCTGCCTCCGCGCGAAGGCCCCGCTTCAGCGAACATCTTCCAAGACTTCACAGGCGGTGGCTACTTCTTCCTTGACAAGAACGACCACCCGGTCGTTTCCACCAACGACCGCAAGATCCGCGTATATGCCCTCAACAGTGCTGGCACCAGCTTTGACACGCTCGCCACTTACGACCTGAGCGGTGTCCTTTCGGCCGGGTCCGACACCGTCGCTGGCGAACGCCTGTCATCCGCGCTTCCCGATTGGGCGGGGAACATCTGGTTTGTGAGCATGACAAACGGCAAGGTCGGCTGGGTCAACACGTCCACCGGCGCAGTGCACAGCGTCACCCTCAACGAGGAAATTGAAAACTCATTCATGGTCAGCTCCGACGGTGTCTACATCGTCAGCGACAAGGCCCTCTACCACTTCGACACAGCCGGCAACGCCGTTCACAGACTCTGGCGAAGCGTCAACTACGGCAACACAGGAAAGATCAAGCCAGGGCAGGTTGATGCCGGCTCCGGCACGACACCAACGATGCTTCCCGGCGGACTCGTCGCGATCACCGACAACGCTGATCCGATGAACGTTGTGGTGTACAAGGCTTCAACGGGAGCCCAGACTTGCAAGGTGCCCGTGTTCACCAAGGGCGCTGGTTCCACCGAGAACTCCCTGATCGGAGCCGGAACAGCCACCTCGTCCATGCTGATCGTCGAGAACAATTACGGATATGTGAACCCGTACTACGTTGGAGCGGGCAGCACCACGAAGCCTGGATTCACGAGAATTGACGTCACAAAGGGCGGCAAAACCTGCAAGGTCAAGTGGAAGAACACAGTTGACAGCGCACCGACAGTTGTGCCCAAGCTCTCCTTAACCAACGGCCTGGTCTACGCATTCACGAAGGCCAAGACTGCAAACCACGCAGACGCATGGTTCTGGACTGCAATTGATGCCTCCACAGGCAAAAAGGTCTGGGACAAATTTGCTGGAGTCGGCATCCTGAACTTCAACAACAATTACGCGGGGATTCACATTGGACCAAACGGATCACTCTTCCTTGGTCTGATCGGCGGAGTGGCAACACTCCGCGACGGTTCCTGACTTTGCGCGGCTCACTACGCGTATTTCTCCTTACCGGTGCGTTACTGGTCGCGTTGCCAGCGTCAGCGTCTGCGATGCAGATCTTGATCAAGCCACCGACCGGGACAATCACGCTTGACGTCGAGCCATCCGACACCATCGAGAACCTCTACACGAAGATTCAAGACATAACAGGCATCCCCCCGGATCAACAAGTGCTGCACCTGAAAGATGGAGGGAGGGCCCTTGAAAGCGATAAGACGCTCTCCTATTACAACATCCAGAAGGAGGCGACCCTTCGGCTTGCATTCACCTGCATTGCCGTTCGATTCACGAGTGACCCTACGGTCACTCGCATGAGCCTCCGCTC
>JAPLCH010000171.1:0-5282 GCA_026392325.1 Solirubrobacterales bacterium
TGTGATCAGCGGGGCTCGGCAGCCCAGGCGGTTCTGAGAGCGTCAAGCAGAAGGTCCTCCGATTGAGCTCCAGCAACCGCAGATTTCCGGTCGAAAACGAAGGTTGGTACGGCTGAAATGCCAAGTTCCTGAGCCTCATTTTGCTCAAGGCCAACGGCCACGGCAAAATCTCCCGTATCGAGCATTTCGGCTACCTCGGCGGTGTCGAGTCCAACTTCAGCACCGGTCCTGCGGAGTACGCCAATGTCGCTCACATTGCTTCCATCGTGGAAGTACGCCTTGAAAAGAAGTTCTTTGGTCTCGTCTTGAACGCCACTCTTGCGGGCCAGGTGGATCAGCCGGTGGGCATCCATGGTGTTCGTTGGCCGGATCGCGTCAAAGTTGCAGTCAAGGCCAACGCCTTCTGCCATCGTCCTGACCCTCACGTTCATCTCCTTGGCCTGCTCCCGTGTGCCGCCGTACTTTGAGGCGAGCACGTCATAAATGTCGCCCTCCATCTCGCGCGGCATGTTCGGACCAAGCTGGTAGGAACGCCAGATCACTTCTGTCTCATCCGCATGTTCAAACCGGGCAAGGGCAGAATCAAACGAGCGCTTACCTATCCAACAGAAGGGACAAGCGATGTCCGACCAGATTTCGACTTTCATCTTGCTCATCGGCCTTTGAGTTTATCCCTCAAGGCGACCGGATCCGGCAGCTCGGCCGACTGGTCCACCACCAGGGCCGCGAAGAATCCATGCGGCGCCAACGGCGACAAGTCCGCCCAACAATGGACCGGCCAAGTACACCCAGTAGTTCGTGAAGTCCCCGAGGACAAAGTCTGGTCCAAAGGACCGAGCTGGGTTCATTGATGCTCCGCTGACCGGAGCCGACCAGAGTCCAGCCAATGCGATGTACCCACCAACTCCAAGGGCACCCAGTGAGCCTACGTTTTGTGCGCCGGATGAAGTCCCGAGGATCGTGCTCACAAGCCCGAGTGTTAGTGCTGCCTCAATAAGGAAAGCCTGCCAGGGCTCGAAGCCGACACCTGGGACTGTTGCCCCGACATTGCCGACATCGCCAAAGACGGCTTTCAGGAAGAGGCAGGCAAGCACCGCTCCGAGAAGCTGAACGAATATGTACCCGGGCACCCTCCGCCATGGAAAATCCTTGCGGAGCGCGAAGGCGACTGACACGACCGGGTTCAAATGCGCTCCTGACACTGCACCCATGAACAGAATGATTGCCATGACCATCAGCCCTGGGGCGATGACCGCTGCGGCAAGGCTGACCTGACCGTGCGTCTGGACATTGAGCAGGCCTCCTCCTGCCCCGGCGAGCACCAGGAGGAATGTGCCGAGCAGTTCAGAGAAAAGGCGGCGCCACTCAAGCTTTGGGTCGTCGAACTCATCAAGGGCTGGGAATTCCAGCGCGAGCGCGGCCCTTCTGGACAGCTGATTCGTGGGCTGATACTCAGTCACGGCAGTGGGGGGAGCAGGATTCGAACCTGCGTAGGCAGAGCCAACGGGTTTACAGCCCGTCTCCTTTAACCACTCGGACATCCCCCCGTGGTTACAAGAAGGCTGAGAATAGCGACGGCGGGCATCCGACGGTGCTCTTGTCACCGTCGGATGCACTGAAGCAATCTCAGAGTGAGGCCTAGCCCAGTGCCGTGGCCTTCCACTCTTGGGCTGCAGTCAACGTCGCGAGCTTGCGGAGTACGTGTGTCTCCACCTGCCTGACTCGCTCTCTGGTGACGCCAAATCGCAAGCCAACCTGCTCAAGCGTCATTGGCGACTCGTTGGTCAATCCGTATCTCAGCTCAAGCATTTCGCGTTCCTTGCGCGGAAGTGCCTTGACTGCCTTGCGGAGTGATTCGGTCCGGATCTGATTTGCAGCAACCTCAAATGGTGATGGTGCGGCTTCGTCCTCGATCAGGTCCCCAAAGCGGCTTTCTTCCCGTCCACCAACTGGCAGATCGAGCGATACCGGCTGACGGATCACCGCGCGGATGTCCTCAACCTCAGTGACGGACCATTCAAGCGCCTTCGCCAGCTCCTCAGGCTCCGGGTCGCGTCCAAGTGTCTGGGAGAGCTTGCGCTCCGTCCATGACATCCGGTTCATCCGCTCAACCACGTGGGCTGGAATGCGGATTGTGCGGCCCTTGTCCGCAAGGCCACGCGTGACTGCTTGGCGAANNNNCCCTTGCGCCAGTCAAACTTCTCGACCGCGCGGATCAGCCCCAGCGACCCCTCTTGGACGAGATCCTCAAGCGGAAGGCCGCGGCCGTTGTACCGCTTGGCGATTGACACCACCAGTCGGAGGTTTGCCTCAATCATCTGCTGCTTGGCTCGGTCATCGCCGCGCTCAATCCGCTTCGCCAGGCTTATCTCCTCGGCGGCGGTGAGCAATGGCACTTTGCCAATTGCAGAGAGATGGATCTTCATCGCATCAGGGGCGGCAGGCGACTCACTGTCCGCCTCAAACTTGCGCTCCTCTGCTGCGCTTGGCCCGAGCTCTTCTACTTCAGTGCTTCGTTCAGTTCCATCATTCAGCATTAGAATCCCTCTTTCGCTGATCGGTCCCGACAGTCCAGATCAAATTTTCTCACTGCTATTGACCACTGAAACGCATACTGGTACTTCTGAAGCGGGCGCACAACCGTTCTGGAACAACCTCTACCCTCTCTTTCATAATCCTTTACCCATGGGGCTAAAATCCCCAGAAACCAGCGGATTCTCTCCGTAGGAACCCACACATGACCGCGTACAAAATCCCCTCATCGGCCCCGGATGTGCAAGCCCAAGAGCCTGAGCTCCCCGTCTCACTTTCACGTGTCGGCGTTACCGGGGTTGAGAAGGTGATTCGGATCAAGACCGCCGAGGGAGACCAGCTCTTCATGGCAAAGATGGACTGCTACGTGGACCTCGGGCCAGAGCAGAAGGGCGCTCACATGTCCCGGTTCGAAGAAACGGTCAATGATGTGATCAGCGAAGTCGTGCTCGGAGCAAGCGAATTCCGGGCGGAGCGGGTTGCAGAACGCATCGCCGTCCTTGTCCGCGAGCGTCAGGGTGCAGCACGCGCCGAAGTCAACATTGAGGCCCGATACCCAGAGCACAAGCCAGCCCCTGTGTCCGGAATTGAAACCCAGGAGATCTACACCCTGCTCGGCTCTGCCGTCGCATACGAGGGCTACACCAGAAGGATCATCGGAGTCCAAGCCCAGGGCATGACTGCCTGCCCGTGCGCCCAGCAGATCATCGCCGGTAACGCCCGTGAGCGCCTGCAGGAGGACGGCTTCAGCAACGAAGACGTCGACCGCATCTTTGAGGCTGTCCCAGTAGCCACGCACAATCAGCGCGGCCTTGGCACCCTCCATGTCGGGCTTCCAGCCAACAGCGAAGTTGAGATTGACGCACGGGTCCTGCTGGACATTGTTGAGAACTCAATGTCCTCTGAGATCTACGAAATGATGAAGCGGACCGACGAGGCCGCGGTCGTGGAGAAAGCCCACCGCAAGCCCCGCTTTGTTGAGGACTGCGTTCGGGAAATGATCGGCGGGGTCGTTGAGAAACTGGTTGACCTTGACGATGAATGCTGGATCAGTTCACGACAGGAAAATCTGGAAACGATCCACCAGCACAATGTGGCAGCGGAACGTCACGGCCTCCTCGGCGACATGCGCCGGGAGATTGAAACCGAAGAGCAGTGCATCTCGACGCTTACGCGCGAGGCTTGGCTGCTCGACGGGCCTCCTCAACAGTCCGCCTGACTCCGAATACGGCATCAACGCCGCTGATGATCGTCACCGCGACGGTCGCATAAACGAGTCCGTCAACCCAGAAGTTGCGAGTGTCCGTGAGGATCAGCACGAACACCATCAGTACTTGAAGAGCTGTCTTCCACTTCCCCCACGTCTGCGCTGAAACGACAACCCCGTGGGCACCCGCCTGGGCTCGCAGTGCGGTGACGGTGAACTCACGGGCGACAATCACCATCGCCACCCACGCAGCCACGCGACCCAGTGAAACAAGCGTGAGCAACGCGCCAAGCACAAGAAGCTTGTCTGCTACCGGATCCATCAGCTTGCCAAAGGTCGTTATCGAGTCTCGGGAGCGGGCCAGTCGGCCATCCAACATGTCCGTAAAAGAGGCAACGCCGAACACCGCTGCCGCAAACAAATCACCGTGAGACGTCTGCTGGAGCAGGGCGACGACAAGCACCGGCACCAGGAGAATGCGGATCACGGTCAGAACATTTGGAAGATTGACCTGCTCCATCAATCGGTAACGCTACCGTCGAATCTGACAGAGTCACAGTCACACGCCAATTCGGCGCGCCGCAGACCCAACAAACCCCACTACGACAGGAGCCAAATCAGATGCCATTCGTGCCCAATGTTGTAGAACGCACATCCCGCGGAGAGCGCGAGATGGACCTCTTCTCCCGCCTGCTCAACCAGCGCATCGTCTTCCTCGGCCAACAGGTTGACGACCAGATCGCGAACCTTGTTGTCGCCCAGCTGCTCCACCTTGAAAGCCAGGATCCAGACAAGGACATCTCCCTTTACATCAACTCACCTGGTGGGTCGATCTACGCCGGACTTGCGATCTACGACACGATGAACTTCATCAAGCCTGACGTCGCCACCATGTGCGTTGGCATTGCAATGTCAATGGGTTCCCTTCTCCTCGCAGCCGGCGCGCCCGGCAAGCGCATGGCGCTGCCAAACTCCCGCATCCTGATCCACCAGCCATCGGCTGGGTTCGAAGGACAGTCAACGGACATTGAGATTCACGCCAAGGAGATCATCGATACTCGCGGGCGAATTGACCGGATCTACGCGAAGCACACGGGCAAGCCTGTTGAGGAAGTCCACAAGGACATGGAGCGCGACCGCTTCTTCTCCTCAGCAGAGGCAGCTGAGTACGGTCTGATCGACCGCGTAATCCAGTCTCACTGAGCTTCCTTACAGAATTGGGTGCTCGATCGAACCAAGAGGTTCGATCTCGATCCGCACTGTGTCCCCAGCCGCAAGGAACTGCGGTGGGTCCATCGCCATGCCAACCCCGCCCGGAGTTCCGGTCAGGATGATGTCGCCCGGGTGAAGGGAGATCGACTCTTGGATGAAGTCAATGATCACCGGAATCGCATGGACAAGATCGCTGACAGGGGCTTCCTGACGCTGCTCGCCGTTGACCCAACACTTGACGACGAGTGACTCAACATCGGCGATTTCATCAACTGTTGTGATCCACGGGCCCCACGGGCAAAAAGTGTCCGAGCCCTTGGCGCGAATCCAA
>JAPLCH010000171.1:5289-9793 GCA_026392325.1 Solirubrobacterales bacterium
CGAATCCAATGAGGCTCACTCTTCTGAAGGTCGCGTGATGAGACATCGTCAGCGACTGCGTAGCCGAAGACTTTGCCGCCCTGACCCATGACAGCAACGAGCTCACCCTCATAGTCAGCCCGTCGAACGATTGAAGGGATCACGACGGGGCCTGAAGGTTTGGTCGAACAGCCTGGTGACTTGGGAAACACGATCGGAGCGGCCGGTGGATCCACGCCGATCTCAGCAGCATGGCTCTTGTAGTTGAGGCCAATGCCGTAAATCATTGGTGGCTTGGGGATTGGGGCTAGAAGCGTCACATCGGCAAGCGCGAAGCGCTCTCCAGTCGCCTCGTCGGTTGCACCCTGCTCAATCCGCTCAAGCACGCTCAAACCGTCAGTGAAGGCAACAGCCTCCTCGCCAACAATCTGGCCCGCGCGGGCTGTTCCGTCACCACTGTCAAATGTTGAAAGTTTCATGCCCGCAGCCTAACTGGCTGCTAGCGCGGCAGCGATCCTGCCGAGCTCTTCGCGCACCGCCTTGTCCCGTTCGGCAGCCTCGTCATCGGTCCATGACCAATCGGCACCGCCCTCGATCACAAATCGGGGTTGCCCATGGTCCTGAATGCGACTGGTCCGAATTGCCACCGCGCAAACCTTGTCGCTGATCTCCATCGGATCTGCAACAACCTCTGCCAACCCGTGAACCGTGACCGCAACATCACCCTCCGCAAGAAAGCTGACAGCTACCCGGGGTTCAACCCGAAGGTTGGCAAGCGACTGCCGCCGCGCGGCCAAAGCGATCAGCAGCAGTTCATCCCCAGCACGCAAACCGGTACTGACGGGAATCGCATGCGGGCCATCGCCCACCGTGCTGAGAATCGCGACCGTCCCATCAGCCCAGTGCGGCAGGGATGCCCTGTCAGGAAACGCCATGTCCTAACGCCCTGGCATGCGTGGAACCCAGGAACGAACCCTTCGCACAAAGTCCAACTCGGTGTCGGCGGCGATTCGCTGCACCTCCACCGAGCGGGTTGGATAAGCCTCAATATTTCTGGACATGCGCCTCAATCTGACCCGGGTTGCAACATCACGCTGGAACCCACCGATCGCCTCACCAGCCCCGTACCCAAGGATGTGAATTCCAGCGACCCTCCCGTTCACGGTCACAACGACAGCGCGACCAACTTGGTCTGCATCCGTTCTCCCCTTGTGGGAGAGGGTCAGGTCGCGTTCGAAGCGCTGAACGCGACGCCTTGGATACCTTGCGAGAGCCTCGGCAAAAGTCAGGCCTGCATGTCCAAGCTCTGGCTCTGTGAACACCACCCATGGGACGCCTGCCGCGCGCCTGCCAGCGCCCGGGATCGCAATGTCCCGGATCGCCTGGCCGCCATCGTAGGAGGCCGTATGGGTGTGCCCACGACCGGCAACATCACCGACCGCATAGACATGCCGTGCGCTTGTGCGGGAGCGTTCATCAGTGAGGATGCCGTCATCCCCATGGTCAATTCCCGAGCCTTCAATGTCCAGTGCCTCAAAGTTGGGATGTCGGCCGCAACAGACAAGAAGGTGAGGAGACTCAAAGCTCCGCTCCACCTTTTCTGACTCCGGGTCCGTTGGATCCTCAGGGGGCAGTTCAACTGTCAAACGCCTGGTTCCTCGCTCTATCAGCGCGGCCTCAATTGCGGTCGCGCTGCCAACTATTTCCACTCCGTCAGCCTTCAAGCGTTCCTCAACCAGGTCCGCGAGGATCGGGTCCTCCGCGGGAAGGATCCGCTCGTAACGATGGATGAGCGTCACCTTCGTTCCAAGCTGAGAGAAGGCTTGGGCCAGTTCCACTCCGGTGGGCCCTGCTCCCAGAATCAACAGATCCTCAGGTTGCTCTGGCAGCTGCCAAAGGGTGTCTGGTGTCAATGGGTCAGCAGCGGCAAGTCCTTCGACCTCAGGAATCCGAGGGCGCGAACCTGTTGCAATAACTATCCGGTGGGCACGGATCAGTTCGTCACCAACCCTGATCCCGCGCATTCCCACCAGAGTCGCTGGGCCCTGCCGAATATCAACGCCAAGCTCTCTGAAGTGCTCAAGATTGTCATCCGTTGAGGCAATGGAGTCCTGGACCTCTCTGATCCTTTTCCAAACCTGAGCCCGGTCAACAGTTACCTCACCGACCGTGATACCAAGTCGGCCCGCGTTCCTTGCAGCCGAGGCCGCCCGCGCCGAAGCGACGAGGCTCTTGCTTGGGATGCAGCCCGTCCAGAGCGAGTCGCCGCCTGCCTTTCCACGGTCCACAGCAACCACTCGCAGCCCAAGGGCAGCCGCTGTCCTAGCGGCCGTCAGGCCAGCTGAGCCGAGGCCGATGATTGCAACGTTGTAGGGGCGACTTCTGGCCATGTCCATTGATGGTCGCACGCTCGCTAGGCTCGTGCCTCAAATGCGCGCAGCAATTCTCAGTCAGCTCGGGGCAGTTCCTGAAGCAGGCGACTTCCCAGAGCCCGAGGCCGGCCAAGGCGAAGAGGTGGTTGAGGTGGCGCTTGCGGCAGTCAATCCCGTTGACCTTTCAATCTCATCGGGGCTCTTCTATGCGGCAATTCCACAAGTGCCATCAGTTGTCGGGCGTGAGGGGATCGCAAGGCTTGAGGATGGATCACTCGCTTACTTCGGAGGCTGCATTCCCCCTTACGGATCAATTGCGGAGAGAACGCTTGTGGAAAGCGGATCCCTCGTTGAGCTTCCGCCTGGCGTTGAGGCAGCACCCGCCCTTGCGTGTGGGATCGCGGGCCTTGCCGCGTATCTGTCACTGACGACTCGGGCACGCCTCGCATCGGGCGAGAGCGTCCTGATCCTCGGGGCAGGTGGCGTTGTGGGACAAGTCGGAGTTGTGGCTGCGCGAAAGCTGGGTGCAAGCCGGGTTGTTGCAGCAGCCCGCGGAGCCCAATCCCTCCTCCAGGCCCAAGCGCTTGGAGCCGACGCGACCGTCGAGCTTGCTGGGAGCACGGAGAGCATCACTGAGGCCATCCGCCAAGCTTTCGGGGGCTCCGGGCCAGATGTGGTCATTGACCCGCTCTGGGGCGTTCCTGCGACTGCTGCTCTTGAAGCAATGGCATTCGGGGGCCGTATGGTCCAGCTTGGTCAGTCAGCCGGAACAGAAGCGACGTTCAACTCCGCGACAGTCCGTGGCCGCTGTCTTCAAATCCTCGGGCACACCAACTTCGCCGCATCCGATGCCGAGCGTCGGGACGCTTTGAACACGATGTTCAGCTGGGTCGCCTCGGGAGAACTTGACATTCCGTCAGAAGTTCTGCCCTTGGACGCAGTCGGTGAGGCATGGCGGCGTCAAGCCGAAGGCCCCGGCCTAAAGCTGACAGTGGATCCCCGCGCCTGACCAAATCGGTCAAGGCGGGGCATTGCTGTTGCTTACCCGGTGAAGGAGCTTCCCGAGCCTGAAGCACCCGGGTCAAGCCTGAATCCGTAAGTCCCGCCAATGTGGTGGAACCATGCTTCTGCTTTCGCGATCGTCCAGCTTGCGGGAAGGTCCGCTGAATTGATGGTCTCCGAAGCGAGCTGCATTGCCCGTGCGCATGTTGAACTGCCTGTCGCACTGAGTACGTAGTTGCCTGCCGGAACAGTGAACCCACTGATCGTCGTCCTCGCGCCAACCTTGAAGTTGGTGGAGCAGATGCTCTCACCGGCCTGCGGATAAGACCCAAGTACGGCGCCAAGGCCGGTCAGCTGAATGACCCTGAACCCGTTGGCCTTTGAGCCGTCATAAAAAGTCTTGGTTGACGTGCTCATAGTCCACGGCGCTGGCAAGGTCCCCGCGTAGTCATGGTTGAGGAAGTAGGCAAACCACGCTGACGCTTGTGGGCAGGTGACCTTCTGGGAACCCGTCAGACGGTTGATCCGATAGTTGCCCTTGGGAACACTCATGGCCCCGATCTTGTCCGAGTGCAGGACGGCGAACGATCCTGGGCAAGTCAGACTTGATGGAGCAGGAGTCGGTCCGGGCGCCGGAGTCGGAGACTTGGCTGGTGTTGCAGTGAACTGCTTGCCAGCCTTGACCGCGGCGAAGGTACGGGTTGCTCCGGATTGCTTGAGGCTCCAACCACCGGGGAGTTTGCCGTCCCAATCCTGAAGGAACTGGGCAAAGAGAGTCGAGGCCTCTGCACAGGTCACGTTGGTGACCGTCATGTTGTACGGGCCCGCCGGAAAGGTGACGGTTCCAATCTTGTCGTTGTGCAGAACGCTGAACGTGGCCGGACATGCCGCCGGTGATGCAGAAGCGGTATCGCTTTGCACCTGCACTACGGCCACGGTCGCGATGGCTGCAACAAGAGAGGTAAGGATCATGATTTTGCGCATGATCCGAACCTAACAGCCAAGCTGGTCAGGCGCAGGGGTTATCTACGAGACAGAACTCCCCGGGCCGCCTTGGGCCGCCCGGGTTGGTCCGAAGTTCAGACGGAGAGAACTGAATCAAGCCGCTCTTCAAGAGCAGCCGCAAGAGCGTCGCGGGAACGACCCTCTTC
>JAPLCH010000190.1:0-5251 GCA_026392325.1 Solirubrobacterales bacterium
AAGTGCTCTACCAGCTGAGCTACGTCGGCATTGGTCGTGACTCTGGCGAGAGAGTCACGACGCAGGGGAATCGTACCTGCCTGAGACCCTTGCCGACGGGCTAGGATGGGAGACTCAGCACCGTGGCTCCCCGTGGGGCGCAAAACACCCTGACCATGTCCACAACAATCGCCACACACGACCTCGCAGTTGACGTCCATGGCCTGACCAAGGTCTATGGACCAAGGCGGGCAGTTGACTCCCTTGGCTTGCAACTTCAGCGCGGTTCGGTCTGCGGTTTGGTCGGACCGAATGGTGCTGGCAAGACGACCGCGATCCGCATGCTGCTGGGCCTGATCCGTCACGACGAAGGGGACGGCTCTGTTCTGGGTGCCGGACTTGATGACCACATTGCTTACCTTCCCCGCGTCGGCGCACTGATCGAAGGGCCAGCTTTCACGCCGTCCTTAAGTGCCCGGAAGAACCTTCTCGTCCTTACCCGGCTCTCAGGCCTTCCGGACTCACGCGCGGATGAGGTTCTCCTTCAAGTCGGGCTCTCTGGCCGTGAGAAGGACAAGGCGAAGACCTACTCCCTCGGCATGCGTCAGCGACTGGGTATTGCGGCCGCTCTGCTCACAAGCCCTGAGATGCTGGTCCTTGACGAGCCAACCAACGGGCTTGACCCCGCGGGCATTCGCGAGGTTCGCGACCTGCTTCGGTCCCTTGCGGACGAGGGAGTCTCGATCCTCGTATCAAGCCATCTCCTTTCAGAGATCGAGGCAATCTGCGATCACTTGGTGCTGATTGACGAGGGCAAGGTTGGTTACGCGGGAACCGTGAAGGGAATCATTGCCGACCAGCTTTCGCAGGTGGTCGCGAGGCCTGCTGACGCATCACAACTTGATGCTCTCCGCGCAGTGGCCGAACGCTTCGGGCAGGTCACAGTCAATGAGGACGGAACCGTTGCGTTCGATGGTGAGCAGGACCTGGCCGCCGAGCTGAACAAGGCCGCTTTTGAAGCGGGGATCCTCTTGAGCGGGCTTGGAATCCTGAGGCCAACTCTGGAGCAGGCGTTCTTCGCAATCACAGACAAGGGTCAGGGTTGATGCTCGGAATCATTCGTAGCGAATGGGTGAAGCTGCGCAGGCCCGCGTACCTGTGGGTTCCACTCGGACTGACGGTCGCGTTCACCGCCCTTGTCACTGTCCTGTCAATTCTGAATGCGCGATCAACGCCCCGGGTGAGTGACCATGGGCCCCCTGAGAAGCTGATCAGTGACTTCACTGCTGCGCATGGCGCAGTCTCAACTGCGAGTGGGATCTACGGTCTGATCGGAATGATTGTGCTCGTGATCTTTTCAGCAGCGGTTGCGACCGAGTTCACAAACGGCACTATTCGGAACCTTCTGATCCGCGAGCCAAGGCGAGTTCGCTTGATGCTGGGGCGATGGTTGGCACTTGTGTCATGGGCAGCAGTTCCCGTACTTGTGATGGTCCTGACCGGGCTGATTTCCGGAATGATCGCGATGAGCAGCCGCGGACTTTCAACAAGCGCCTGGTTTGAGGCGGCTGGACTGCAGCACATTGGGTCCACGATCATCTACATCTGGGTTTCCCTTGCCCTGTTTGGAACGTTTGGAGCGATCCTCGCGCTCGTCCTCAAGACCCCAGTTGCGGCAATTGGGATTGGTATCGCCTACTTCCTGATCGTCGAAAGCCTGCTCGGCGGTTTGGTCTCGGGCACCGCGGACTGGCTTCCTGGAAACATCGTCAGCTCAGTTGCTCACGGCGGAGACAACGCCCACGGATTTTGGGATGGACTGGCCCTGATTGGGGGCTATGTCGTGGTGCTTGGAGCGGCAAGCCTCGCCTGGTTCAACCGCAGCGACATCGCCAGCTGAACGCCGGTCTTCAGCGCTCGGCAGCTGCCGACCGCCTTGTTGAGCTGTCTTGGTATCGCTGGGACGATCCTGATCCGCGGTTTGGGGCGACGGGGTGCTTCAGGTCACTTGGAGTGGTCAACTACCTCGGCGTTCCAAAGCCCGCGCTTGCAACCTTCGAGCGCTTCACAAAGTAAACCGCGTCAAGTTGTTCCGGCGTGAGGTTTCCTCTGAGGGGGTGGCCCCCCAGGGAAAGGGCGTCAGGCTGCGCGTGTCCACGGCGGGACTGAGCCGCTTTGGCGTCTGGAGACCCGTCGAAGCTCTGCCGCTACCCGTTCGGTGTCCCGATCAACGACTCCCGCAAGGAGCTGGCGAATCAGGTCGTCCCTGTCCATGTGCCGCTCTGCCGCTACCCGGTCGAGGCGGGCACAGAGGTAGTCAGGCAGTTCAAAAGTCACTTGTGTCACCAGTTCTTCACCACTTACAATTTGACAGGCTCAGAATGCCGAGGGTAAGTATTTTTCCGCAGCTCAGGTAAGGACCGGATCCAGACCAGGCAACTGCGGTCACTACGGGGTGCCATCACTAACCTAGAAGAGTGAGGCTTATGCGGAATAGACGGCTGGGTTGGCGAGCGCCGCTGATTGTCACGCTGTGTCTCGCCCCCCCGCTTGCGATGACGGCGTTCGCTCAGGCTGGAGGAACGCCGCAGACCCAGTTGGATAGCTCGATTGAAGGTCACACGGTGGCAAGTGGACTCAACGCACCAACGGCTGCTGCGTGGGCTCCAGACGGGCGGTTGTTTGTCGCCGAGAAGCAGGGCACGGTCCGCGTTGTGCTCCCAGGTGAGGCACCGCGAGCAAAGACGCTGATCGACATTTCGGGGCATGTGGCAACCCACCTTGACCGCGGGCTCCTCGGTATCGCAGTGGACTCCGACTTCACGCACAACGGCTACCTATATCTCCTCTACACCTATGACCCAAAGCCGACAGACACGCAGGGTGCGAAGACGGCGCGCTTGACCCGGGTAACGGTTGGGGCTGGGGCCACGCTGGCTACTGGCGAGAAGACGATTCTTGGTGTCGAGGGCAGTAAGGCCTGTCCAACTCCAGTATCAGCACTTGACTGCATGCCATCGGACGGTTCGTCGCACAGCATTGGCACGGTCCGCTCAAGTCCAGATGGGACTCTCTGGGTTGGAATCGGTGATGGAGTCGAGCCAGGCTCTCGCTCGGCATCGATCATGCGGCCCTTGAACACCAATGTGATGAGCGGCGCAATCATGCACATTGATCGCAACGGGCATGGGCTCCGCGCGCACGGCTTCTGCCCGACCGTCACAACGCTCACTCGCCCATGCACGAAGATCTTCGCGAAGGGCTTCCGTAACCCGTATCGCTTTACCGTTTTGCCAGGTAGCGGGACTCGAGTTGCGGTTGGTGATGTGGGCTACGACACGACCGAGGAGCTTGACTTCGCAACCTCTGGCCACTCGTACGGATGGCCATGCCGGGAGGGTGCGCACGCGCAGGCTGTCTATTCCAGCCTCGCCGCCTGCAAGGCACTCAAGGCAGGCAGCCAGACTGACCCGGTCTACGAGTATTCCCACGCTGGTGGCGGCGCCTCGATCATGGCTGGGCCCGTACTCGGTGATGCGTGGCCGGGTGGACAGCGCGGCAAGCTTGTCGTCGGCGACTATGCGCGGGGAACGGCCGGAATTATGGACCTTGCCAACCCTTCCGCCGGGGTTGCCTCACTCGTAACCGGCCTCCAGTCAGTTGTTGACATGGAACCTGCCCCCGACGGCGGCGTGACCATGGTTGAGGTGGGATTTACCGCCAGCGGCGTCGAACCTGGCCGGGTCTGGGTGCTCAACCCCGCCGGTGGCAACCAACGCCCATGGCCAAAGCCGAAGGCCACTGTGACTGTCTCGAACGCTGTGTTTGATGCGGGCGCCGTTGACGCTGACTCGCCGGACCTGACCTACGCCTGGGACTTTGGCGACGGATCAAGCGGTACGGGAGCAACTCCGAGTCACACCTACACAACCCCAGGCATGTATTACGCTCGGGTCACGGTCTCTGACGGGTCCAAAGCGGGCACGGATGTCGTGCCGGTTGCTGCTGGCCTTGAGTCTCCAGTGATCAATCTCAGCTCGCCACTGGACGGAGCCAAGTCAACTGACGGGGCGACGCTCAACCTCGCAGCCACAGCGACCGTTGCCGGCGTCGCGCTGCCACCGAGTGCGATTGGCTGGACTCTGATTCTCCACCACGGGACCCACGACCATTTCCTGACTCGCTTCAACGGGAGGACCGGAAGCGTCAAGTTTCTCACCGACCATGATGCGGGCAGTTGGTATGACCTGATTGTCAGGGCCACAACGCCCGAGGGCCAGTCGGCCTACACGCGGGTTTCGCTGCATCCGAATACGCACAATCTCACCCTCCAATCGACAATTGCCGGGCAGCAGTTCGGTTGGACTGGCAGGCTGGTTCCTCAAGGCGTGAGGGACACCGCCGTTGGATTGAGGTCCACTCTCACCGTTCCTGCAACGGTGATGGTAGGCAGCGTCCGTTGGCGCTTCTCAAAATGGTCTGATGGGTCCCGAATCTCCACTCGCACGCTCACGATGCCCAACCATGACCTGAGCCTCAAGGCAACCTACATTCGGGGCTGAACAGGAGTGAGAGGCCTACGCCTTAGGCGGACGCAGCCTCAAGTGCCTCGGCCGCAGCGTGCTCTTCAGCTTCGGCCCGCATCCGCTTGAGCCCCGGAACGAAGAGAGCTGCAACCGCACCGATTGCAAGCACGGCGGCACCAAGTGGCAGTGCGGCCGTCGCACCGTCTGAGTAGGCCTGGGGACTTGCGTAGGAGCCGTTGGCTGCGAAGAGAACCCCGAGCATGCTGACACCCATGACCCCGCCTACCTCGCGGATCGCGTTTGTGGCCCCGGAGGCCTGTCCACTCTCCTTCTGCCTTACGCTGGCCAGGACCGAGTTGGCTGCCGGCGCGAAGACGAGGGACATGCCGGTCCCACAGATGATGAAGGGGATTATCAGTTCGCTGTAAGGCACGGTAGGTGTTGAGACCGCCGCAAGCCAGCTGATCGCAACTGCCTGCATGGCGAGCCCGACTGACATGAGTGGCCTTGGGCCGATCCTGTCACTCATCAGGCCGGCGATCGGCGCCACAATGATTGGCATTCCTGTGAAGGGCAACGTGCGGATGCCTGACTCGAGCGGGGAGTACCCCTGCGCGGTCTGGAAGAACTGGGACAGGTAAAAGATCGAGCCGAACACCCCAAAGAACATGCAGAAGCTGACGATGTTCGTGGAAGAGAATCCACGCGATCGGAAGAAGCGCATTGGCAGCATTGGCTGCGGGGCC
>JAPLCH010000190.1:5280-9171 GCA_026392325.1 Solirubrobacterales bacterium
CCAGATAACGAACACAATCAGCAGTGCGATTCCGGCGGTGATCGGTCCAGCGATCCCAAAGGTTGCCCAGCCTTGGCTCTCCCCACGGACAACTCCGTATGTCAGGCCAAACAGCCCAAGGCCTGCGAACGCGATTCCGGGCAGGTCAAGTGCCCTTCGCTCCCCGCGACTTTCAACCAACTGCCACATGGCAAGGGACAAGAGGGCGATCCCAATTGGGATGTTGATTCCAAAGATCCACTGCCAGGACCCCGCACTTTCGATGACTGCGCCGCCGACGACCGGACCAAGTGCGACGCCAAGTCCGCTGACTCCTGACCAGATGCCAAGTGCAAGTCCACGCTTCTCGCCCGGGAATGCCTCGGCAAGAAGCGTGAGGGTCAGGGGCGTGACAATGGCCGCGCCCAGACCCTGCAAGGCGGCGCTGCGATGAGGGCATCAATGGTCGGGGCAAGGGCTGCCGCAAGGCTCGCCAAGGTGAAGATGAAAAGGCCCGTGAGGAACATCCTCTTTCTTCCGAAACGGTCCCCAATGGCTGCCGCGGGCATGAGCAGCACAGCGTAGGTAAGCGTGTAGGCGTTGACCGTCCACTCAAGTGATTCAAGGCCTCCCTGCAGGTCCTTCTGGATACTTGGGAGGGCCACTCCAACCACAAGGTTGTCGAGCGTGACCATGAACAATGCGATTGAGACGATCGCAAGCGTCCAGCCCGGGTGTGCCTTGGGCTGCTCGTGAAGCTCACGATCGGCTTGGGCGAGGTCTGCTGGCGTGGGGGCGGTGGTCACTTGCTGGTCTCCATCTTGTCTTCGTGCGGGGCTTGGGCGTTCCTGGGCCCGAGGGGTGAGCTTCCCGCAGTCTATTGACCAGCATCGTCTTGCCTACAAAAAGAGGGGCGGCACTTTCGCGCCGCCCCTCAGTGAGCTTATTTGTCCAGAGCCAAGGCTCTGGGTGCTGGCTAAATAACTGTTGTGGAATTCGCTGCGACCCTGTAGGTCTTCGGCGTTCCAGCGAGTGCAGTCGACTTGGTTCGGATCGTCTTGAGCTTCTTGAAGGTCGCGCTGAACTGTGTTGAGGTAGCGCTTGCAAGTACATAGCCGTGGTGGAGCTGGTCGTACTCCTTCATGTGCGGGTTGGCAACGAGGTAGTGGGCCTCGTTGTGGTCAACTGGCGTGGTTGGGGCGTCCGCGGTTCCGTATCCAGGGGTGTGGAAGATCGCCCCGGCGATCTCAGAGTTGGAAGGCATAGTTACCGACCCTCCAGCAAACTCAGTGGCCACGGCATGACCAGCCGCGTCACGAACTTCACCTGCCATGAACGTGTGGTAATCGCCTGTGGCGAATACGACGTTCTTGACATTGTGGCTTCTGATCGCTTGAAGCAGTGCCTCGCGCTCAGTTGGGTAACCAACCCAGTCGTCTACACCCGCGCTCTTGCCGTCAACTTCGTTGAGGGCCATTGCGATGACTTCGTTGGCGATGACTTTCCACTTGGAGGTTGAGGTGTTCAAGCCGCCTTGAAGGAAGCTCATTTGCTCGGCACCAAGGTAGTCGCGTGCTGGCGTGTTGAGATCAGTGCAGCTGGCCGGGTCAATCTCAGTTGTCTTGAACCCGCAGGGCTGCTTGTCGCGGTACTGGCGCTCATCGAGAACGAAGAGCTCAAGGTTCTTTCCGAACTTGGCCTTGTGGTAGAGCTTGGTTCCGCCCGTGACCTGAGGGAAGGTCGGCATGTTGTCAAACCATGCGTTGTAAGCGGCAACCTTTCGTTCGTCTGACCAGCCGATGTAGGACGGAAGCTGCGTGCGGCTGGCATTGCCACCGTTTGCAGCCGCTCCGCCGGCGTAGTCATTCATTACCTCGTGGTCATCCCAAGTGGAGATCATCGCGTGGCTGGCCTGCATGGCCTGCAGGTCCTTGTCTGTGCGATAGCGCTGGTAGCGCTTGGCGTAGCCCTCATATGTAGTCGGGCCGCTCAATGCTTCGCTGCCAGGGTTGTTCTCTTTGCGCACTGCGAGGGGAGTGTTGTAACCGACGTCCTCGTAGACGAAGTCACCAAGGTTGATGACGAAGTCAACGTCGTCCTTGGCCATCAGGGCATGCGCGTTGAAGTATCCGTAGCCGAACTCCTGGCAGGAGAAGTAAGCAAACTTGACCGCGCTCGTTGAGCTTGCTGGCAGGGCTGTGCGGAATTTGCCTACTGCACTGTTCTTGGTCTTAGTTGCGAAGCGGTAGTAGTACTGCGTGTGTGCCTTGAGGCCGACGACGCGCGCTTTGACTGTGAAGAGCTTGGCTGGGTCTGCTGGGACAAGCGAGCTCTTGACGACCTTCTTGAACTTGCTGTCGGTGGCAACCTCAAGCAGAACTGAACCATTGCCTCCAACTCCCTCAACACGGGACCAGAGCGTGATGCCGTCTGGAGTTGGGTCGCCTGCGGCGATGCCATCGGGGAATGTGCCCCCCGAATAGGTCGGTGAAAGGCTGCCTTGAAGTTTGAACGCGAGTGCGTCCGGCACAAGTACTGCTACTCCGGCCACACCTGCGGCGGCGGATACGAATCCACGACGGGAAATTGCAGCTGGCATTCTCTCTCCTTTGGTGCATCAGGCCGTTGCGGTCGGGGGAACCCAAGGCATGATGTCTTTACATATTTGTAACGGTACTGCAACAGTCCTGAGTGCACAACAGGCAAGCGTCGGGAAGCGTGCCTCTTATGAGGACACGCACTCCGTCAGTTCGGCGCGAAAACGTCCACCCGGTTACCGCACTCGATGGAGCCTCCGGACCCAACGACGAGTTCCAGTGGCGCCGGCCCGGGTGCGCCGCCTTCGATGCCGATCACTGACATAGATCGGGCAAATCCAGATGAGTCGCATCCGGCGGTGACTTGAGGTGGGACAAGCCGCAGATCCGTGCCCTCGAGCAGCCCGGCATCAAATGGGGACCCAACGACCTTGGATCCTGTGGCTGCTTTGCCGACGATCACAAGTACGGAGGGCGACTTGGCGCCGCCGAGCGGTCCGTTGAGCTGCCTGATCCGAATGTCTGCCTTGCCGTTCCCGTCAACATCACCCGCGGGACCAACCTGATCAAACATGGACACTTCACCACTGGCCGGGCTGGAGGCACGGACTACGTAGCCGCGCTCTACCGGCATGCCAGCATTGACTGTTGTCGTCGCGGCAGAGCCAAACACGACTCCGATCGACCCGCGACCGCCGACCGCTCCTCCTCCGGAGTCCGTGATGACGGCAACATCGTCACGGCCATCTGCGTTGACATCACCCACCCCGTTGACTGCAGGCGCGCTCACCCCGGCTCCGGAAAACCCGCCGACTCTGAAGCCATTGGCACCGACGGTCGGGAGACTGGTGGTCTTCAGCTTGCTGGGCGTGAACAGGACGAACGCTGAGCTGACCGGCCACTTGGACCCCGCGACCTTCACATGGCCGGCGCCGACGATTAGGTCTGGTCGTGAGTCAGCGTTGACTCTTCCTGCGGCAGCAACTGTCGGAATGCCACCTCCTGGGAATGAGACGAGTTTGGTTCCGCGTGAAGCCGCCAGCTTCTGCAGATCAACAGTTCCGGATGTCCGCGCGCCCCGGATTGCGTAGAGACCCAAGTGGTACTTGAGGCCACCCTTGGTGTCCTCGCCACCGACGACCACAATGTCGGCCAGCCCGTCTCCGGTCAGATCTCCCGGTCCGGCCACCGTCTGGGCGGTGCCGAATGCGTCGGCGGTGATCCCCTTGATCTCAAATCCGTAACCCGCTGGGGGTGATGAGAGGTCAAGCGTTCCTCCCGCAGTGCGTCCGTAGATCACATAGGCAGAGCCAGGGGTCTTATAGCCAGCCACTCCCTTGCGGGGGGCGCTGGCCAAGAGGTCACAGCGACCGTC
>JAPLCH010000013.1:0-2022 GCA_026392325.1 Solirubrobacterales bacterium
GCCAGCAAACGGTCGAGCCACGGTGCGTGAGCGCACTCCGGCAGCCAGAAGCCTCCCCTCCAAGTGTCAAACCGCTTGCGGCGTGAGGCGATGCCAGTTTGCAGCTGAAGCCTGACTGCCCCATCCAGTGCTGCGAGCGGCAGCACCTCATGCGTGGCAGCTGAAGTCCAAGCCGCGTGCTGGCCCCAAGCTGTCACAAGGTCACCCGACACCTCATTCCAACGCTCTGCTGCGTCCTCGTAGACGGCGGCTGAATGCTCCAGTGCCTTGGCCACATCGTCTCGGCCCTCAGCCCGCGCCTCAGCGATGTCGAGCTCGTGTGTGAGCGGACGCAGCTCCCGCAGGAAAGCCGCGCAGGTTTCGGCAACATCCGGGTCAGCAAGCTGATCAGCCAACACTGGCGTGACCGACAGCGTCAGCGGCGCACCCGAGTCGAGCAGGTCAAGCAGCGGCAGGTATGAGGTTGCGACTGCTTCCCAAAGCCATTCCTCACCGAACGGCCAAGTGCCGTGCCCAACAACGAGGGGCATGTGAGTGTGCAGGACGATTGACAGCGAACCGCCGCGACCTGGTGGCCTCGGGCTCATGCGTGACAGACGGCGATGAGATCCAATGACCCGTTCAGGTCAGTGGTCTTCAGCGCAAAGTCGCTGCTCTTGATCGCCGGGACGAAACGGTCATAGAAGGGCTTTGTCAGCTTCAACTTCGGATGCACGGAGTCCCAGCCAAGCTTGAGCGCAATCTCATGCGCGCGCAGGACGCGGGCGTGGAAGAGGCCGTACATCTCCACCTTTGGGAAGTGGTCAAGGCACAGCTCCAAGTACTCATCCGGCCGGTACTCGTAAAGGTGGAAGGGGTTGTCGGAGCGGTCCTTGCCTGGAGGCGCCAGGGTCAAAACGTTGGGCGTGGAAACAAATGCCACGCCGCCTGGGCTCAGGTTGCTCTTGATCTTGTCGAGGATCGCGCCTGCGTCCTCAACATGTTCGATCGTCTGAAGGAAGACTGCTGCGTCAACTTCCTCATCGAACATTTCGACAAGCGTGCGCTCAAAGCGAATGTTGTCTGCCACATACCGAAGGCGTGCGTGTTCAAAAGTCTCAGGGTTTGCCTCAACACCAACAACTGACTTTGCAGTGGTGGCCATCAGTCCCGTGCCATAGCCCTCACCGCAGGCGAGGTCAACAACGCGCTTGCCATCAACCTGTTTGGTGATCCACTCGTAGACGGCCAGGTGGCGGCGGTACCAGTAGTTCTCTTCTGGAACGTCGGGCAGGGTCCGCTCGCCGGTCAGCTCAAGCGGCGGTACGCCGTCGGGTTGGTTTTCCTGGAAATACTTAGTCACGGCGATGAAGGGTAGAGTGCCGTCCGCATGACCGCCCCCTCAACCGATCAAGAGATCCGCGAAGTCAACGAGCGCTACCACGATGTGGCCGCTGTTACGTACGATTCCAAGTGGGGAATTGACTTCGGCCCGATCGGCCTCAGCCAGGTCGAAGGCAAGCTTGAAAAAGTCCTTGGCAAGCCGGTCCCCAACCTTGGCCGAGTCGTCGAGATCGGCGCAGGTACTGGCTACTTCTCGCTCAACCTACTGCTCGGCGGTAAGTGCGACGAGGTTGTAGCTACCGACATTTCGCCCGGCATGGTCAAGATACTCAAGGCCAATGCAAAGCGCCTCGGCCTCAAGGTTGAAGCACACGCTTGCGAGGCCGCTGCGCTCCCGCTTGAGGACGAGTCGGTAGACACAGTCATCGGCCATGCAGTCCTCCACCACCTGCCAGACCTTGAGGCTTCGTTCGAAGAGTTCTTCCGCGTACTCAAGCCAGGTGGCGTGCTTTTCTTCGGTGGCGAGCCTTCGCGGCTTGGCGACCGGATCGCGAATGTCCCGAAGGGTTTTGCACGCAGAGTCTCCCCGGCATGGCGTGCTGCGCTGCGCGCACGCCCGGCCCCAGCCCCACATGAGGATGGATCAGGCTGCGAGCAGGACCACGACCTTGAGAAGTTCGTTGACGTCCACGCCTTTGA
>JAPLCH010000013.1:2088-8005 GCA_026392325.1 Solirubrobacterales bacterium
AGGAGCTGCTTGCTAACTGGTTCGGTTGGACCAACCGCGCTCTTGAGGCGACAGCCAACCCGGCAGACGTACCGATGGCTTGGCGCATGTACGCATTCCGCGGGTACGTAGCGCTGCAGAAGGTTGACCGCGCACTGCTTGAAGGCCGTCTCCCAGCGTCGATCTTCTACAACCTGATGATCGGCGCCCGCAAGCCGTCCTGATCGGTCAGCGCGAGCGACCGGGCTAACTGAACACTACGCCGGAAGTGCCACCACCAGGCGCCTTGCCATCGCTGCCGCGGGCTGGCGCAGGAAGGAGGATCGGCTTCTTCGCTGCCTTGTGCTTCTTCTTGGCAATCCGGGGCGACTTCTTCGATGCTGGCTTCTTCGCAGCATGCTTCTTGGTTGCCTTCGACTTCTTGGTCCCATGAGGCTTCGCTTTGCGGCCTGAGTGGGTCCGCGCACGCGCCTTTGGCTTCGATTTCGACTTGTGCCTCGGCGGAACGGTTCCATCCCTGCGGGTGAGCGGGATGACCGTTGAACAGATTGGGTTGTCGTCTTCACCGAGGGTGCAGGAAGGCAGGGCCGGTGGGTCTATCGGGCCCTCACATGATGTTGGCTCCCAATCGCAGAGGTTGATGGGAACCTCAGGCGGTTCTTCAATCGGGTCAATACACAGCCCAACCATTCGGGTGCGGGGATCACTGGAGCCAGAAGCGTTGTCCGAGCCATCGGAAGCTGGGGATTCATCAGCAGAAGATCGGTCTGGGGCTGTAACCGCCCAACAGCCATACGGCGGGTTTCCATCTGGGCAGACATAGCGCCCTGAGCCTTGGTCGCACTCTGCCGGCATCGGCGGCAATCCGGTTTGGTTTGGGTCACCCTCCTCTGGTGTGCCAGTTGGCGGCGGGGTTTGCTCGCTGGAACCACCTGGGTTCTCAGCAGGCTGCTTGAAACCGCATGCCGCGTTGAGGGAGTCAATGTCACCGTTGACTATCCACTGGGTGAACTCGCTATCAGCTGCCTTGACCGCCGCATCAAGCTCTGGATTCGCTCCCCAAGTCCAGTTGATAATCGTCCACTCGCCGTCTCGGGCAACCCAGACTCGTGCGCGACTGACCACACATTTGTCTGCTGCCGGATCAAAAACGATCGGGCAATCGCCGGCAGAGTAGTCGCAGCCGGGCGGCGGAACAAGCTCCGTAGGCGAAGCGACTCCAGCTGGATCCTCGGTGGCAAATGCCGCTGCTGGCAGAGCCATCAAGGCTATGCCCGTGGCGAGGGCGGCGATGCTGAACTTGGTACGCATTGCGGACATTCTAATCAGGTGTTGGACGGCGCCGCAAGGCTGCGGCCCAATCAGTCCTAGGCTCCCTTGAGGCCCGCACTGGCCCTGCTCGCGACTTCCTGTATTCCCAGCATGTCGTCCGGAGAGATCCGGTCGAGGTTCTTCAATGCGAGAGCCATCCGGTGGTTGCCCGCGAATTTCTCGCGATTGCGCGCGAGGAAGCTCCAGTACATGGCGGTCAGGGGACAGGCGTCCTCGCCCACCCGCTTCTTCGGGTCATACCTGCAGCCCTTGCAGTGCTGGCTCATTTTCGACATGTAGTTGCCGCCGGCCGCATATGGCTTGGTCATCATCACCCCTCCGTCTGCGTGAATTCCCATGCCGATGACATTTGGCGCCATAACCCAGTCGGCTGCGTCAACAAACGACTCCCGAAACCAGTCGAGTGCCTCGTCGGGCTTTACCCCCAGCAGGAGCATCGAGTTGCCGAGCACCATCAGTCGCTCGATGTGATGCGCATAACCCGTGTCGCGGACCGTGTCGATCGTGTCTTGCAGGCAGTTCCAATCAGTCCGTCCGGAGCCGTAGAACACTGCTGGCAGGGGCGTCTTCGCCTCAAGCCCGTTGTCGCTCTCCCATTCCTCGGACCGGAAGCGGTACATGCCACGAACGAATTCCCGCCAGCCGATCACCTGACGAATGAACCCTTCCGCTGACTGCAACGGAACGCGCCCGGCGCGGTACTCGGCTTCCACCCGCTGCACAACATCAAGTGGGTTGAGAAGGCCGAGGTTGAGCGGCACGGACAGTCGGGCGTGAAAGAGGGTTCGCTCCCCCGTGACCATTGCGTCCTGCCACGGGCCAAACTCGGGCAGCCGGTTGGACAAGAAGTCAGACAGCGCAGCCTCCGCCTCAGCAGCAGTAACAGCGAACTCCCGTGGGCCGTCGGCGCCCCATGTCTGAAGTCCGTCCGAAACAAGCGCATCAAGGTCCCTGCGCACATCCGCGTCCACTTCGTCCTCGGTCGGCATCCAAGAGTCTGGAGCGGTCAGGCCCTTCGCCGGCGGCCTGCGGTTCTCGGCATCGAGGTTCCACTTGCCGCCTTCCGGCCCACCGGTGGAGTCAAGAAGCAGCCCGTGGGTCTTGCGCATACCGCGGTAGAAGTGCTCCATCGTCACGCGCTTCTTGCCGGTAGCCCAATCATTGAAGTCCTGCGTGTCCGCGAGGAAGGCGTTGGAGGGGAGAAGCTCAACACCCAGACTCGCCAGGCGGGCCGCCCACTTTGGGTTCTCTGGCTCCATGCAGACGAGATCTCCCATGCCCGCCAACTCTGGTTCAAATGCGGCTGCTCTCCTGACTTCAACCACCTCGCGGCCTTCAGCCCTGAAGTCGGCTGCGCGGTGCCGCATTGCGGACAGGACGATGTGAAGTCGAGCCCGGTGGTAGCGGCGCTTGCGCATCGCCCCCGTTGACTCGATCAGAAGAATCCGATCTGCTCCAACAAGCGCAGGATTATCAGCCCCCAGTTGCTCCCCAAGGACAAGCGCTGTCTTTCCCAAGGCCGACAGCTCAGTCCTGCGGCGGCTCAGCGACAGCCCGGAACCGCTCAATTGCCCGCATGCGCTCAAGCTTGTGATCAACGATTGGGCCTGGGTAGTCGCGGTCAATCACGCAGCCGGACGCTTCCTGCTCTGCCTCGCTCATGGTCCACGGCTCAAAGAGTCGCTTCAACGGGACATCCTTCAGCTCGGGAATCCAACGCTTTACGTAGACACCGTCTGGGTCAAACTTCCTCTGCTGGAGCACCGGATTGAAAATCCTCTTGAAGTATGGAGCCGGGTCCACTCCCAGTGACGCCGTCCACTGCCAGTTGCCGTTGTTCTGCGAGGTGTCACCGTCCAGGAGGAGCTTCATGAACCACTCCTCCCCATGGCGATAGTCAATGTGAAGGTTCTTGGTCAGGAACGAGCCGACAACCATCCGCGTTCGGTTGTGCATGAAACCGGTGGCCGCAAGTTCCCGCATGCCCGCATCAACCATTGGGTAGCCGGTGGTCCCATCACACCATGCCTTCCAGCCTTCGGGGTCATCCACCCACTCAAGAGCGTCGAATTTGGGCTGATATGCCGTTCTGGTGTTCGTGGGCGAATACAGCAGCACATGGGCGTAGAAGTCCCTCCACGCAAGCTGACGGCGGTATGCGGCCGGGTGTTCGCCCGGTATTTGCATCACCCGTTCCTCAAGCTCCCGGGCAGACAGGCTCCCAAGGTGCAGATATGGGGAAAGGCGTGAGGTGCTGCGAGCAACATCATTGTGGAGGTCCTTGTAACGCTCGACTCCATCGCTGAGCCACTCCTCCATGCGGGCTCGGGCTGCGGCCTCACCCGCCGGCAGGGGGCCGGTGAGGACAGGCGTCAAGCCCAGATCCTCAACGGTGGGAATTGCGCCCATCTCAATATCAGGAGATTTGAGCTTCTCGGGCGCGTTCAAAACCTCACGCCGAGGTGCCTCAGCCCAGTTGCGCCCGAACGGAGAAAAGACTGCGTAGGGACGCCCATCCTTGGTTCGAATCTTCGAGATGTCTGCGCAGAACATTCCCGGATGCCGGACCAAACCCGCCCCTGCTTCCTTGAGCGCTTCACTGACACGCTTGTCCCGAGCGATCGCGAACGGTGACGCATCGCTGGTTGCGTGGACCTCCGTCGCCCCAATCTCTGCCACCAAGGCAGGAAGGACCTCAGCAGGATCACCTTGGCGAACGGCGAGCGTCCCACCCCTCTCCTCTAAGGCCCCGCGCAGCTCTCGCAGCGTTTCGAGCAGCGCATGAGTTCTGTCGGCGGAGGCCCAACGCCCCCGATAGACACCCTCATCCAAGACGAAAACAGGCAGCACGTCATCGGCACAATCAAGCGCCGCCCAAAGGGCAGGGTGGTCATGAATGCGCAGGTCACGGCGCAGCCAAAGGATCGTTGTGGATGCCATCTCACTTGAAATTACGCGTACGGGCGCGTTCGCGCTCAACTCAACGCCTGCCCCACGCTCATTCCCTCCTACACTCGTGGCGATGGCTGCCGACACCGAGAACAACTTCCCCCTTTTCCCCCTGGGACTGGTCGCCCTCCCAGAGGAGCCAGTACCGCTGCACATCTTTGAGGAGCGCTACAAGGAGATGATCAGCCATTGCATCGCCAACGAGTCCGAATTCGGGATCGTTTGGCGGGAGGACGACGAGCTTCATGACATTGGCTGCGCCGTCCAAGTTGAGGAAGTACTGGAGACAATGGAGGACGGCAGGATCAACCTGATCTGCCGTGGAACACGCCCGTTCAGGCTGCTTGAGCGCGGAGACGACATTCCCTATCCCTCCGGGACAGTTGAATTCCTTGAGGACTCCACCGACTCGGGGGAGGACACTGGTGCCGAGACGCGGATCGTCTACTCAGAGCTCTATACCGAGGCGACAGAGCGGACGATCGACAATGAAGACCTTGTCGAAATGTCGTCTTACGACATGGCTTCCACAGTGGACTTTGGTCTTGAGGCCAAACAGACCCTGCTTGAACTTCGGGATGAAACAGCCCGCCTTGCCCTGCTCGAAAGGCTTTTCAGGGCTGCGCTAAAGCGCGTCGCAATGATCGGCAAGGCGGAGGCTTTGGCCGGAAGCAATGGTCGAGTTCGATTTGGGACCGACAAGCTGCCAAAGCCCGACATCGAAAACTGACCAGCGGAAGCGTCGCTTCAGCGGCTGAGGCCGCAGGTTCCCTTTGCGATCTTGCGGGTCAGGTAGACCAGCTCTTTGAACGACCCGGGAACGTTCGGGTCCCCGTCCTTCCATTCGATCTTGCCAGCGCCGAATGTGACCTTGAAGTTGTAGACCGAATGGCTGAACCCAATCAGGGTCCTTGGCTTGTCTTTGTCCTCCGCCAAGCGGACCGAAAGGTCGCGCGCGGCGAGCAGCTGATCACCGGGCAATGCCTTGGGAGTCCCTCCGTTACAGGTCGCCGTGCCGGAGTCACTGACGATCAACTTCAGCTTCGCGCCCGGAATGGACCCGGATCGATCGACCTGAAAGAGGTCGGCTGACTGCTGCGTGCCGCATGAGGCAAGCAGAAGCCCAGCTGTCGCCAAGGCGATCAGAAGCGGAAGTCGCGTGGTCAGTCTCCGAAGCATTACTCGGCCCATGCTGCCGCACCCCCACGTCTGGGGTCGCCAGCTCCATTCAGACCACCGTCATCCGCGCGGGAAACTGCCTGAACCCCGCCAAAGAAGAGGTTGGGTGCCCGGAACTGGGCAAGGCCATGCCCGAGGCTGCTGATTGCGTCGACGTCAACTCCCGGTTCGGCGTAGACAATGCCGTCCTCCAAATGCATGCGCGGTGCCTGTACAGCCTCACTTACGCCCATTCCCTTGTCCAGTACTCCAATGATGGTCTGGACTATCGCGGAGCGGATGCGATTCGATCCGGCGCTTCCCACGGCCAGCAGTGGCCCGCTCTCATCGACGACGATCGTCGGCGTCATCATGCTCGGCAGTCGGCGACCTGGAGGATGCTTGTGAAAGCCGTGTGGGTTCAGGTCCTGTTCTCCCAACATGTTGTTCAGGTGAATGCCAGTCCCTGGCACTACAACCCCCGAGCTGGACCCGTTCG
>JAPLCH010000026.1 GCA_026392325.1 Solirubrobacterales bacterium
TATATGAGAGACGCCCTTATGGACGCGGGTCTCTTCGTTGAGACTCTCGAAACGGCAGCGCCTTGGTCTCAGCTTGAGTCGGTCTATTCAACGGTTGGAGATGCCCTCCGCGACGCGCTGGGTTCGCTCGGCGGGGAGCCGCTGGTTATGTGCCACGTCTCACATCTCTACCAGACGGGCGCATCGCTTTACTTCACCTTCATCGGGCGCCAGCCGGGGGCCTCGGTTGCAGAGAAAATTCAGGTCTGGCATGGAGTCAAGGCAGCAGCTTGTGACGCCATCATCCAGTCGGGAGGCACAATCTCCCATCATCACGCGGTTGGACGCGACCACGCCCCATGGCTGGAGTCTGAGATTGGAGAGGCTGGAATCCGTCTGCTGCGCGCTGCAAAGGCCGAGCTCGATCCGACAGGGATTATGAATCCAGGCCGCTTGCTTCTTACTGGAAGCTGAGGTTCGCGCTCAGGAGCGCTGGCCCAGGCTGGGTTGGAACCTTGGCACCAGGTGATGCTGTCTCTTGCGTGACGATTATCTGGGTTGCCGTCAGCGCGTTCTTTGGGAGCTGGCCGATCGCACTGAACTGGCCCTTAGCGTTGACTTTCTGAAAACCGACAAGGCCAGGGCCACCAGGACCAGTAAGCCAGATGCCTACGGTGCTGCTGGCGCGCATGCCGTTCCCCGCAATCAGCAGGGCCGCAGATGAGCCCTTGGTCTCAACCCCAGCAAGCGCTTTTCCGCTGCCACCGGCGGTGGGCTTGAGCTCAAACTTGGCTTTTACCGTCCAGCCGTTGGCTCCCTTGGAGCCCGGTTTGGTGGTTTGAGTGGTTGTGGTGGCAGCAGAGGTTGAGCCTGGAATCGACTGATCGTTGCCAGACCACGGCTGCCAGAGAAGAAGAATTACGAGGAGGACAACTGCCCCGAGGCCTGCAATCAGAGCCAGGCCACGTGATCTTGAGTCGGAGGTGGCTGAGATCGATTCTCGAGAAGGAGGGGAGACGTTGACGGGTGGAATTGCTGGGAGCGACGCCACGGCAGTTTTGGAAGGTGGGGCAGGAGCGGATGTGGGGCTAGGTGCTGCGTTCGATGGTTGTTCGGTTCGTTCCTGTGCTCCTGGGAGTGCTGCTCTGACGCGCGCTCCATACTCGGCCGCTGATGGAGAGCCGGCCATCAGGGGGTCGCTTTCCTTTATCCCCAGCAGGACATCCAGTACACGAAGGCGCTCCGACTCAGTCAGGGCGTCCGCGCTGCTGCCGCCAAGACTGTCCGCCGCTTTGAGTGCGGTCTGGATCACGTCTTGCTCCGTAAGGCCAAGATCCGGAGAGAAGCCGTAGGGCTGACGCTTGGTCGGGAGGGAGCTGACTCAGTGGGTCCATCCATAGAGCGTAGCCGCGAGAGAGGCACTAGTCTCCGGCCGCATGACAGATACCGATGCCCAGAATCCCCCGGACTTGCCTGAAGAGCACTTTGATTCGGTCTACGGACTGCAGGTGGTTGACGCCAGTCCGAAGTCTGTGACCGCTGTGGTTCCTGTCGGACCGAAGGTTCAACAGCCGTTTGGGATAGTCCACGGCGGGGTTTACTGCTCTATAGCTGAGTCATTGGCGTCGATCGGCACCTGGCTCGGCGTGCGCGACGAGGGAATGATCGCAATGGGAGTGTCAAATCAGACAAGTTTCCTGCGGCCAATCAGCAGTGGCGAAATCCATGCGTCAGCCTCGCCGTGTCACACAGGGAGATCAACATGGGTGTGGGATGTCGAGATGCGTGATGACGAAGGGCGTCTCTGCGCCGTTTCGCGGATGACCATCGCGGTACGTCCGATTCCTAACAGCTGAGCCCTGCCAAACGAACAGCTTCGCTTCAGCGCTCGCGCTGAGACCGCCAGAGGTTAGTCATGGGCATGCGTCTGTCACGGCCAAAGGCCAAGGGGGTGATCTTGACTCCTGGTGGGTACTGACGACGCTTGTACTCGGACCGATCGACCAAGGTCAGTATTCTGGCGACCTCTTCTCCGTCAAATCCAGCAGCGGCAATGGCCTTCTCGTCCTTCTGTTCCTCAATGTGAAGTTGAAGGATTTCGTCAAGCCGGTCATATGGGGGGAGACTGTCGTCATCTCTTTGTCCGGGACGCAGTTCGGCGCTTGGAGCGCGCTCAATAATTGACAGCGGGATCGGGCTGTCGGAGCGGGAGTTTCTGAGATTGGCGAGGTCATACACGGTGCCCTTGGGAACGTCCTTAAGCAGCCCGAAGCCACCCGCAGCATCACCGTAGAGAGTGCTGTAGCCAACAGCCAGCTCAGACTTGTTTCCGGTTGTCACAACAAGCCATCCATGAGTGTTGGAGAGGCCCATGAGGATATTTCCGCGAATCCGCGCCTGAATGTTTTCGGCTGCGAGCGCTGAGCCTGGGCCAACTGCGGATTCTCCAAGGGTTGTCTCCCAAGCGTCCATCAGGGGGCCTATGGAAAACTCGAACAGCTCAATTCCAAGATTGCTGGCGAGCAACCGAGCATCAGCCTGAGTCTCAGGTGACGACCAAGGGGATGGCATCACGGCCGCCTGTACATTCTCCGCGCCAATCGAGTCGACGGCAAGGGTGGCCACTACCGCTGAATCGATTCCCCCGGACAGTCCCAGAACTACACCATTGAACCCATTCTTTCCGACATAGTCAGCAAGCCCGAGGTGAAGTGCTCCTTCAATTTCACTCAACAGATCGGGTTCGATCTCCAGCCTGGCGGCCTGCTCGTTGCCGAGAGAGATGCTGAGCCGGTCTTCCACAAACGGCTTGGCTCGCGCGACCACCGAGCCCTCACCGTCGATGAGAAGCGACTGACCATCGAAGACAAGTTCGTCCTGCCCGCCAACCAGAGCACAGTAGGCAATCGGCACCTTGTGCTCCTGAGCCCGCGCGGCCAGCACATCTATCCGTTCGTGGATCTTGCCCGCATGAAAGGGAGATGCCGACGCGTTAACAATCAGCTCTGCCCCTAGGGCAACGCATTCCGAGGCTGGGGCGCCTGCAAACCAGATGTCTTCGCAGATGGAGAGGCCAACCTTGACCCCGTTGACGGAGATGACAGTCGGGGTTGAGCCAGGTGTGAAATACCGGGCCTCATCAAAGACGCCGTAGTTGGGAAGTCTGGTCTTGGCGTATCGGATGCCAAGCTGACCGTCGGTGACAACCTGGAGAACGTTTTGGAGCCCGTTGCCCTCGTTCCACACGGTTCCAACCAGACATGTCGCACCTTCTGGAAGCTGTTTGGCGAGTGTCTCCATTGCCTCCATTGAGTCCGCGACAAATTCGGCATTGAGAAGTAGGTCTTCGGGCGGATACCCGGTCAGCGCAAGCTCAGGAAACACGATGAGCTCGGCACCTTCAGATGCGGAGGCGTTAGCGGCATCGGCTATCAGGGTGGCATTGCCGGCCAGGTCCCCAAGGCGCGGATTGGTCTGACAGAGCGCCAGCTTGAGCTCAGGGGTCACTTGCCGCTGTCCGCTTGCCGTTCTGTAGTAGCCCTGAGTGGCTTGGCGCGCTGCTTTGCGGACCTTGTTCGTGCGGACTTGACCAGGTCAGCAAGTGAGTTCCTGATGTCCTCGGCAAGCAGTTCTACATCGGGGAGCGCGTCCCAATCTGCGTTGAGCCCGAAGTCGAGGCGACCGTTGTAGCTCATCACCGCTATTCCGAGTCCTTGTCGCTCTGCCAACGGGACCATTGGATAGGCGTGAAGAAGCTTGCTCCCGAGCAGGTAGAGCGGGAACTGTGGACCCGGGACATTTGTAACAACGACGTTGAAGAACCGTTGCCGAGGGAGCAGTCGAGCGGCCTGCGCCATGATCGTCTGCGGTGCGAAGCCACTCAGCTCGGTAAGAGTTTTCGCTCCAACCGCCTGACCGGATTCCTTGACGCCTGCCATCGATTCGGAGATCTTCCTCAGTCTTCTTACCGGGTCCGTCTCTCCTACTGGGAGCGGGGCCCACATCACAGCAACTTGGTTTCCCAGTTAACCTCGGTCCTCGTCGGGTCGGACGGAGACTGGAACCATTGCCCTCAGTTCTA
>JAPLCH010000263.1 GCA_026392325.1 Solirubrobacterales bacterium
AGTGGCCCTCGCGGTACCGACCCGACAACGTGTACGGCCTTGGGAATCTCCCAGGGCGAGAGCATCCCAGAAAGCAACGGGAGAACCTCTGCCTCGGTGAGCGTAACCCCGTCGGTGACAACAATTTGGGCTTCAACCCGCTGTCCCCAGACCGGGTCGCTGACGCCGAACACAGCTGCATCCTCAATACCCGTCAATCCCCGAAGGGCCTCCTCGACGCGCTCCGGGCTGATGTTCTCACCACCACTGATGATCACCGTGCCGAGCCGCCCGGTGACATGGACGCATTCGTGCTGGACAAACCCAGCATCTCCGGTCGCAAGCCAGCCGTCCGCCTCACAGGATTCAGGGGCGATTGTCGGCCCCTTGATCTGAAGTTCAGAGTCATCGCTTACCCGTAGTTCAAGACCCTCAAGCATTTGCCCCGCCCCAGTGTCGGAGTCAGACCGACAGAAACTGATCAATCCAAGAGTCTCTGTCATGCCCCAGGACTCCCTCACAGGTATTCCCCGTGCGACGGCCTCGTTCCGCAGGTCAGCATCGAGCGGAGCGCCACCGATCAGCGCCATCTGCAACTCCGATGGATTCGATAGCCCTTCATCAAGAAGGCGTCTGAGCATCGTGGGAACCAAAGACACGTGAGTTACCGGGTTGCGGTCACCGCCGCCCTCAATTAGCCGTATGCACTCACCTGCGTCGAAATCGGCGAGAAGGGTCATCTCCGCACTCCCGTAGATACAGCGCACCAAAGCCCCAATGCCGCCCGCGTGAACCATCGGCATGGGGATCAGCCAGTGGCTGTCCGAGGTCAGTCCGACGGCTGCAGCCCCAAGGCTTGCCTGGGCGAAGATGCTTGACGCCGTGTGAACAACCGGGACGGGACTTGAGGTACTCCCCGACGTCATGAGCAAGAGAGAGGACTCCAGCCCTTGAGCCTCAACACCCTCCCCTAGCGACCCTTCTTCCTCCCTCGCGGAATAGACCGACTCAAGAACATCTGGGGTGATGTGGATTGCGCCGTCAAGCGAAACCGCCCGGAGGGCCGGGGGCCACTGAGAGTTCACAGGCACAAGTCTGTGACCAGCCATCAGGGTCCCAGCAGCGGCTGCTAGCCAATCGCGGCCCGAGGGGACCTCAAGCGCAACCGTCCGGTCAGCCAGATCAAGGCCCCCAAGCCACGCGCATACCGCTGAGGATTTCTCATGCGCCTGAACCCCGGACCAACTTCCCGCGCGGTCCGTGACCGTTGACGATTGCCCCCGCGCGAGGAGCCCCTCCATGGAGAAGAACTGCGGTTGGGCCTCACGCTTCATACCGACAGGCTAATCTCGAATGCCCCGCACCGCCCAACGAACGAAGGAAGCCACCTTGAGCTCAGAGGACTCACAAGTAACCTGGACATCCGTCAAGGAGTACTCCGACATCCGCTACGAAGTATCGGGAGACGGGATCGCGAAGATCACCATCAACCGTCCCGAGGTGCGCAATGCCTTCCGCCCTCAAACCCTCTTTCAGCTCTCCGAAGCATTTGACCTTGCCCGCGACGACTCAACCGTTGGCGTGATTGTCCTTACAGGCGAGGGAGACTTGGCCTTCTGCTCAGGTGGAGACCAGCGAATTCGGGGCGATGACGGCTACATCGGAGATGACCAGATAGCCAAGAGCGGCATTGGGCGCCTCAACGTCCTTGATCTCCAGATCCAGATCAGAAGAACGCCCAAGCCAGTAGTCGCCATGATCGCCGGATACGCAATTGGCGGCGGACACATTCTTCACATCTGTTGCGACCTCTCAATCGCTGCCGACAACGCCAAGTTTGGTCAAACCGGCCCGAAGGTCGGCTCCTTCGACGGCGGCTATGGCTCTGGTCTCTTGGCACGTCAAATCGGACAGAAGCGGGCGCGAGAAATCTGGTTCCTCTGCCGGCAGTACGACGCCCAAACGGCTCTTGACTGGGGACTGGTCAACACCGTTGTCCCGCTCGCTGACCTAGAGGCCGAGACCGTCAAGTGGTGCCACGAGATGCTCGAACTGTCACCAATGGCGCTCAGGATGTTGAAGGCCAGCCTCAACGCCGCCGACGACGGGTTGGCGGGCATCCAGCAGCTTGCCGGTGACGCAACGCTCCTCTTCTACATGTCAGAAGAGGCCCAAGAAGGCCGCAACGCCTACAACGAAAAGCGTAAGCCAGACTTCGGAAAGTTTCCAAAGCGCCCATGAGTCAATCCACAGCTAGACCGAGCGGTCTTAGAATCTGGCTGTTGGCAGCTCGGCCTCGCACCCTTCCAGCAGCAGTCGCACCTGTCCTTGTGGGAACCGCCTTGGCCAGCCAACTTGCCAACCGATTCTCACTGCTGGCATTCATCGCGACTCTGGCTGGGGCACTGCTCATTCAGATTGGTACCAACCTCGCCAATGACTACTCCGATGCACGCCGCGGGACCGACACCGAGGACCGACTCGGCCCAGTTCGGGTCACCGCAGGTGGCCTCGTCCCTCCCAAGCAGGTTCTCGTTGCGACTTACCTGACCTTTGGCCTTGCAGTTGCAGTTGGCGTCTACCTTGTTGCGATTTCAGGGTGGCCACTCCTGATTGTTGGCGTCGTCTCGATCATGGCCGGAGTTCTCTACACGGGTGGGCCACGGCCCTACGGATATGCCGGTCTAGGCGAAATCTTCGTGTTCCTTTTCTTCGGACTGGTTGCTGTCGCAGGGACCTATTACGTCCAAACTGTTGAAATCGCATGGGAGTCCGTCGAGCTCGCGGTACCCGTCGGCCTGCTCGCCTCAGCAATCCTTGTTGTCAACAACATCCGTGACATCGACACCGACCGCCGCGCTAATAAGAACACTCTCGCCGTCCGCCTCGGACGTCCAGCCACACGCCGCCTCTTCGCTTCGATGGTGGTTCTCAGCTTTCCCCTCGCGCTGCTTCCATGGATATCCGGAAGTCTTGGGGCGGGACTCGCATTGACCCTCCTGGCAATTCCACTCGCAGTGCCTCCGCTCAAGGCTGTGGCAACCCGGACGGATGGGCCAGCGTTGAACAAAACCCTTGGTGACACGGGGAAGCTCCAGCTTGGCTTCTGCATCCTGCTGTCAATCGGAATTCTCCTCTAACCAACATGCGCTGGCAGCTCCAGCGAAGGATTCACGAACTCCTGACTCCGAGTCAGGCTGCCCACGGCGCGGTTGTCAAGCGCGAATTGCTCCTCCTGCGCATCACCGATGGCAATCACGTTGGTTGGGGGGAGGCAGCCCCGATCTTCTCGTACAACGGAGTAACGGTTGATCAAGCCGACTCAGAGTTGCGCACATGCCTCGAGCTGCTCGGCGGGCAAGACCCTGATGACCCCGAGGCCACTCTCAATGGCTTGGATGGCGACTTGTCAGGGCCGTCCCGGGCTGCGCTTGAAGTTGCGCTTCGCGATCTGTCATCTCGCCGTTCTGGAGTATCAATTCTTCAGTCACTTGGTGGGAGTGCGCCATCCCCGATTGAGTTGCGCGCCTTGCTGACAGCAACATCCGTATCCGAAGCCGGAGTAGAGGCGGAGGCAGCGGTAAATGACGGGTACAAAGCACTGAAGGCAAAGATCGGGCTGTCCAGTGACTTCGACCTCAAGCGCCTGCATGAGATAAGAGAAGCCAGTCCGGCCGGCGTGAGGATCTCGGCCGACGCGAATGGTGCATTTGCGGTCGAAGATGCCTTGGCATTTCTAGAACAGGCTGATGGCCTGATTGACCTCGCCGAACAGCCAGTTTCGGGTCTGGCAGAGATGAGAGCCCTCCGGCAGCGGACTTCAGTGCATACCGCGCTTGATGAGGACGCAACACTTCCGGGAGCGATGGACACGCCCTTGGCAGCAGACAGCGTGTGTCTCAAGCTGCAGGCTTGGGGCGGGATTGATCGTCTGGTGGCTGCGGCACAACTCGCCCATCAGGCGGGGCTGACCGTCACTTACGGATCAACCCTTGAAGGACCGGTCGGAATCACCGCGAGCCTGATCGCGGCCGATCTCGCCCCGGCGGACTTGCCAAGTGGTTTAGGCACGCTCTCACTGTTCAAAGAGGAATTCCCAGCGCTTATTGTCAGAGACGGTACCCTCACTGCCCCTCCCGGAGCCGGGCTGGGAACTGGACCGGAGGGAGTCGAATGCTGAACCAGCCGACCGCCCTTTCCTTCATTGCGAGGGAGCTGAGCCAAACACTCGGGCTGAACCACGCAGTCCTCTCTCCTGGCTCCCGATCAGCGCCCCTGATCCTTGCCCTCGGACGTGAACCCTCGCTCAGAACCTGGTCTTTGATCGACGAACGGGCAGCTGCATTCTTCGCGCTTGGATTAGCAAAAGCAACTGGCATGCCAACCGTGCTCGCTTGCACGTCAGGGACTGCGGCTGCCAACTACGCTCCAGCCGTCCACGAAGCCCGCGAGGCATCAGTGCCCCTGATCGTGCTCACGGCCGACAGACCACCTGAGCTGAGAGCAGCGGGCGAAAACCAGACCATTGATCAGGTTGGAGTGTTCGGGTCAGCCGCCCGAGTCATGGAGATGCCTCCCTTTGGCGAAACCAGCGACGAGGCCTGGACCAGGTTCGCCCGGTTGCTCGTGGAAACATCCCTTACCCCCACCCCGGGTCCAGTACATGTGAACGTTCCCTTGTGGGACCCATTGGCAGCGAGCGCAGAGGAGCTGCCTGCTCTCATCAAGTCAGGGCACGCGACCTTCAGCCAAGCCCCATCGCACGGCGACCTTCCCCACGAAATTGTTCACATCCTCAACTCCGCGGAGCGCCCGATTCTCGTGCTGGGTCGGGATGAAAACGGAGGCCGGGATCAGCTCGTACGCTGGGCGTCCGAGAAAAATCTTCCTGTCTTTGTCGACCCACTTGCCGGTCCAGTCCACAGTCAGCCGTCAACAGCAGTTACGACTTGGGACGCGCTCCTCAGAGCGGGAGTTGACACGATCGAAACTGCCCCCGATCTAATCCTCCGCAGCGGTGATCTCCCTACATCCAAGCCCTTGCGGACTTGGCTTGCCGGGCTGGCAATCAGCGGAGTTCCAGTTCTTGACTTTGCCAGCAAGACGAGCCCCCGAGACCCGATAATGGCAACCACACATCGGATTGAGTCTCCACTGGACTCCCTCGATGATTTGGCCCTCAGGTCAATCTCTCCCGGATGGACCGCCGCGTGGACGACGGCGGGTCGGAAGGCCGCCACCGCAATCGATCTGGTACTAAACAATTCGCCAGAAGTGTTGGATGAGCTGCATCTGATCAATCGCCTCACGGCTGCTGACCTCACGGACAGCACGCTCTTCATCGCCGCCTCGATGCCAGTCAGAGACCTTGAGCTTCTCTACCGTGCCCAAGGGGGACCTCGCTGCGCAGCAAACCGTGGGGCCAACGGCATTGACGGAACCCTCTCAACCGGGGGAGGACACGCCGCCGGAACCGACAGGCCCACATTCATCGTCTGCGGAGACGTCACCTTCGCCCATGACCTTGCAGGCCTGGCCTCGATTCGTGAGGCTGGGGGCCCTATAACGATCATCGTCATAGACAACGCAGGCGGGGCGATATTCGACAACCTTCCGATCAGCAGCCAGTCAGATGTGTACGAAAGGTTCGTCCTCACACCTCCTGCCATCAATATCCAAAGAGCTGGAGAGGCCTACGGCATTGACTACTTGGAGTTGGCTGGACCGGAGGACCTTGAGCACCTCATAGCGACAAGGCAACGGTCTGCCCCTGTTCTCTGTCGGCTTGCAACAGAGCGCTCAACTGGGCGTAATGCTCGGGAGGCCCTCATCTCCGCAGTGCGAGCGGCCCTCGGATCCTAAGAGGGTCGATTCTCAAGCACTGACAATAGGCAGGATGGCCTGGAGCTTTAGCTCCGTTTCGGCCAACTCTGAGGCCGGATCGGACCCTTCGACAACCCCAACTCCCGCGTAGCACCTCGCCTCAGTACCCCTAAGAAGAGCTCCCCGCAGCGCAACGCAGAACTCACCGTCCTCACTCGCGTCAGTCCACCCGATCGGAGCCGCGTACCAACCACGGTCGAGTCCCTCCACAGCCGAGATCAACTCCCGGGCCTCAGCCCATGGCTCGCCACCAACAGCTGGTGTGGGGTGAAGCCGCCCGAGTAGATCGAGAACACCAACAGACGCTCGAAGCTGAGCCCTGATGGGCGTTCCCAAGTGCCGAATATTTGCCACCTTGACGAGTGCGGGCTCGGGCGACGCGGTTACCCATACCGAGACAGGATCAAGAGCCTGTCGAATCCGGTCCGTGACAACCTCCTGCTCTGCCCGATCCTTGGCGGAACGCAGAAGACGTTCTCCAATATGGCTGTCCACGGCTGGATCCGCACTCCGCGGTGCCGAACCCGCAAGTGCCACGGTGGAAGCTCGAAGTCCCTCTCGCTTGACCAGAAGCTCTGGACTGGCGCCAACAAATGTCCCTGAACCCCGCCCAACGGCGTAGAGGTAGCACGAGGGAAACACCTCTCGGAGAACCGACATCACTTCCGCCGGGTCATGCGGCGTTTCCCTTTCGACGAGAACCTCCCGGGCGAGGACAGCCTTGGTGAGCCTTCCTTCCCGGATTGCCTCCACGGCAAGACTGACGGCTGATTCATAGTGTTGTGGAGAGAGAGCAGATGAGATTCGAACCGCTTCAGAATCCACTGTCACAGTTCGATCCTCTAGTCGGCCCAGCGGCTCAAGCGCGGAAAAGATCAATCCCAGCCTCCGTAGAATCTCATCCGCGATGTCGTCCGGAGCCACGATGCACTGGGCGGTCACCCATGTTGCCTCTCCCCTCCTGACAAGCGCAACTTCAGGAACGACCATGGAGCAGGAGCTAAACCCCCTCCAAGGTCCAACTTCCGTCACGGTTGATGCGAACGAAAAGCCGCCGAAGGCAATAGGGCCAACGCCCGACTTGGTCTCCGGCTCGTCTACTACAGCCCCCCTGATCAACTCCCTCCACTTGGCGCCAGCCGTCGAAAATCGTTCATCACCAGCTGCGCTGAGATCAACGGCGCATCCAAGCACCGCAATGGAAGCCCGGTCGGCGTCAGGCTGGTCGAGCACGCCCCAGTGTCGATCACCGCGATCCCCCAGCAGCACGGCCGAAGCAGGATCAACCGCAGAGCCCATCTCCTCGGTCACAGCGGCCAGAGTCGGCTCACCGGTACGACGCGCTCTCGAGAGCGCCGCATCTACCCGAGCAGCAAGCCGCTCGGACGCGACATCAGTCAGCCACCCGGCGAAATCCGCCCTCGTTCCTTCCGAGGGGTCAGCCACTGAAACTCAGGTTTCCGTGCCGCCACGGGAGATGGCTATCTCACCGGTGCGAGCCATTTCGACAAGACCAAACGGACGGATCATCTGCTCGAACGCCTCGATCTTCTCACTGGTCCCTGTGATCTCGACAACGATCGTCAGCTGGCCCAGATCAACAATCTTTCCGCGGAAGATCTCCACGATCTGAAGTACCTCTGCCCTGCGGGCACCATCCGCGTCAATCTTAAACATCGCGAGCTCGCGCTGAACGGCCTCTCCCGGCTCGAGGTCACGAATCTTGATCACGTTGATCAGCTTATGAAGCTGCTTGGTGACCTGATCGATGGGGTGGACTGCTCCGTCAACGGTCAGCGTTATCCGCGAGAAATCCGGATCCTCAGTTGGACCAACTGCAAGCGTGTCGATGTTGAAACCCCGGCGAGCGAAGAGTCCGGCAACGCGGCTAAGAACGCCCGGCTTGTTCTCAACGAGGATTGTGAGAATGTGAGTTCTCCCGGTTCTAACCCCAACCGAAGCCTGGAGGCTTTCAAGGCTCATTGGACCTGTAATTTCCTGTTCGTTCATGTTGTTCACCCGACCATGTCCCGAGCTGCTGCCCCGGCCGGAATCATTGGGAAAGTGTTCTCCTCACGGCTTACGAGAACATCGCAGAGAACCGGGCCATCCATAGCGAGTACTGCCTTCATGTCCTCAACAAGGCTCTCCTTCTGCGTGAGCTGGACACCCTTCATGCCATAGGCATCGGCGAGCTTCACCCAGTCCGGAGAATGCTCGCGGAGGTCGACATGGCTGTAGCGGTTGTCCCAGAACATTTCCTGCCACTGACGAACCATTCCGAGGAAACCGTTATTGAGAATGAACACCTTGATGGGAAGCCCTTCCTGAACAACAGTCGCAAACTCCTGACTGTTCATCTGAAGCGAACCATCTCCGGCAACCACCACCACCATTTGATCAGGACAGCCAATCTGTGCCCCGATGGCGGCCGGCAGACCAAAGCCCATGGTTCCAAGTCCCCCAGAGTTGATCCAGCGGCGTGGAGCTGGGAAGCCATAGTGCTGCGCGGTCCACATCTGATGCTGTCCAACATCACTGGTGACAATTGCCTCGCCGCCAGTGGCCTCATGGAGAGCTTGGATCATGAACTGCGGCTTGATCTCACTGTCCTCAGAGTCAGCAAAGCTCAGCGGATACTTGTCCTTCCATGCCTGAATACGTTCAAGCCACTCGTCAAGCCGCGCTGGGTCGGCCTCCGTCGCCCGATACTCGCCCAGGAGCCGGGAAAGGATGTTCTTGGCATCTCCAACAATCGGAATGTGAGCCGGGACGTTCTTGGAAATCTCTGCTGGGTCAACGTCGATGTGAATGAACTTGGCATGAGGGGCGAACTCGTCGAGCTTGCCTGTAATGCGGTCGTCGAACCGAGCGCCGATGCAGACGATCAGGTCAGCTTCGTCCATGGAGTAGTTGGCCGCACGGGTGCCGTGCATTCCAAGCATCCCGAGCCACTGCGGGTCGGTTGCGGGGAAGGCCCCGAGGCCCATCAGAGTGCAGGTAACCGGGAATGACCCTGCATGCGCGAGCGCAATAAGTTCAGCTGACGCCTCTGCGCTGATGACTCCACCACCCGCATAAAGCACCGGGCGACGCGAGTGGGCGAGCGCGTTGGCTGCCAATCGAATCTGACGCTGGTTGCCCTCAATGATTGGCTGGTAGCCAGGAAGCTCAACTTCGGTCCTTGGGAGATACTCAATGTCGTCCTTGGAAAGGTCCACTGGAATATCAACCAGAACTGGCCCGGGACGGCCCGTCCTCGCGATGTGGAAAGCCTCATGGATCATTGCTGGAAGATCCTGCGCATCCTGAACCATGAACGAGTGCTTGACCATGGGAAGCGTCATGCCCATCGTGTCAGCCTCTTGAAAGCCATCGGTGCCGAGAAGATCAGTGCGCACCTGGCCCGTGATGAAAACGACAGGAACCGAATCCATCATTGCGTCACAGATTGGTGTCACGAGGTTCGTCGCACCGGGACCGCTTGTCCCAAAGCAAACTGCAACTCGACCGGTTGCTTTTGCGTAGCCCTCAGCGGCATGGCCACCGCCGGCTTCGTGACGAACGAGCACGTGCCGAATGCCCGCGTCGTAGAACGCGTCGTACGTTGGAAGGTTTGCTCCGCCCGGGAGGCCAAATACGACTTCGACGTCCTCCGCCTTAAGACACTCCATCAATGCGTCGACTGCTCTCATGTCAATTGACCTCCTTCCCTTTTGTTTACAGGTCTAACTGCTGGTGAGGCGCGCGGATGGTGGAAAACCAACCGGAGCACTTGGAATCAGTCTAACAAGGCAGCGACCTCGGTCCAACGGGCGAACGCGCCTGTTTCAGCGCGCCGATCTCCTCAGCTCATCACGGCGCGAAATGATCATCTCGTCGGGATAGTCAAGGTCCGTCCCACAACCTGTGCAGAGGGTGTCACTGATCGGGAGAACTTTCCCGCAGGTCGGGCACTCGCGGCGCAACTCGTCGGCTGCCGATCGGCTGAAGATCGCGGCAATCAGTCCTGCTACCGGGACGAGGAATGCAATCGCAAACCAGATCAGCGCCGGGTTGCCTTTTGAACGGGCCACCAGTGCGCCGCCAAGCCCAAAGAACAGGGCGATTATCAGATAAGGAAGCCCTTGCATGGGGCCTTAGCCTACTCAGCGCAGTGCGCGCAGAGCCCAGAGAACGCCGATCCCAAGTGCGATCAGACCAAAACCCCAGAACACCGAAACGCCACTGATGAAGCCGATCAGAAGCTTGAGAACCACCCAGACGGCAACAACAATGATCAGCAGAGCGACCACCTTCGTTGAGAGTGAAACCTTTGCCTTTGCGGGTTGTTCAGCCATGTGATGAAGCCTACACGCCGCCAAGGCGAGCAAGGATTGCGTTGCGCACCTCGCCACCATCTGCGCGACCCTAAGGCTTTGTGTTCCCCAGCAGTCACCTTGGCGGCGGCTTCTGGGTGCGCAGCGATGGCGATCTCGACTGCAGCGGCCAGCGCATCCCCACCACCCACCTTCTCCAGGCCTTCCGAAGCAACTATGTCTGCGGGTGACCCGCCCTCCGCAAGAACACGATCGAGAACCTGCCTTGCAGCTGCGGTTGTGATTCTCTCCCCTTCGAGGAGCTCAAGCAGCTCTGCAAGCGTGGACGCCTCAATTGCCGACCCGGCATCCTGCTCAACTCGCGAGAACACCTCTCCCGAAACCCAGGTGGCTGCGAGCCGTGGGTCCGAAGCCTTTCCACGGATCTCAAGGACAGCCTCGAAGAGATCTCCGAGGTCAGCCTCAAAGCCGAGCCGCTCTGAAAGCTCCTGTTCGAACCCGTAGGTCTCGGCGTACCTGACAGCCCGGGCGGCAGGAAGCTCAGGCAATGCAGCCCGAGCCCGTTCAACCATCTCGGAATCGACGCTCACTGGGAGGAGATCCGGATCCGGAAAATAGCGGTAGTCGTGGGCCTCCTCCTTGGAACGGAGTGCCGTCAACGAACCCGTGCGAGGGTCGAAATGAAGCGTCTCCTGGACAACAGTTCCCCCCGACTCAAGAAGGATCCGCTGACGCTCAATTTCCGCCTCTATCCCCTTCTCAACAAACCGGAATGAGTTCATGTTCTTGAGTTCAGTTTTGGTGGCCAGTTCCTTTTGGCCGACTGGGCGAACGGAGATGTTCGCATCGCAGCGAAGCGAGCCCTCCTCCATGTTGACATCACTGATGTTCAAGGCCTTCACTGTCGTGCGGAGAAGCTGGAGCCACTCGCGAGCCTGGGCCGCTGAACGGAGATCTGGTTCGGTCACAATCTCAGCAAGCGGAGTGCCGGCACGGTTGAAGTCAACGACCGATGACTCTGCGCCATGAATCCGTCCAGTTTCCGAAGTGTGGACCAGCTTGGCGGCATCGTCCTCCAGATGGACCCTGTTGATCCGGACTCCAGCAAGCTCGCCCTCGCTGCAGAGGGGTTCGTCGTACTGGCTGATTTGGTAGCCCTTTGGCGAGTCCGCGTAGAAGTAGTTCTTGCGATGGAAGATGGAACGCTCGGCAAGGCTGCACCCCAGCGCTAATCCGAGTCGCATTCCGAAGTCGACCGCAGCTTCGTTGATTACAGGCAATGCGCCCGGAAGGCCGAGACATGTCGGACAGGTCCGTGTGTTGGGATCCTCACCGAAGACTGGTTTGCATCCACAGAACATCTTGGTCTGAGTGGCAAGCTGGACGTGAATCTCCAGGCCAATAACTGCCTCAAATTCGGTCATCAGAGCCTTGCCGCCGAACCGTCGAAACCGATTGCGGCCTCAAGGGAGGCAGCTATCCCGAGAATTCGATTCTCTGAAAACGCCGGGCCTACGAGCTGCAGCCCGACTGGGAGCCCTTCGCTGAGGCCATTGGGGATGGAGATCGCGGGAATCCCGGCAAGTGACATCGGGACGGTGCAAAAGTCGCTGAGATACATGGAAAGCGGATCGTCCGTCTTGGAACCGAGCTCAAAAGCGACGCAGGGACTTGTAGGCGTCGCAATCACGTCGAATGATTCAAACGCAGTGTCAAAGTCCTGGGAAATCAGGGTTCTCACACGCTGGGCTCGGCCGTAGTAGGCGTCGTAATAGCCGGACGAGAGCGCGTATGTGCCGAGCATGATCCTGCGTCTGACCTCAGGTCCAAAGCCTTGCGAGCGGGTGGCCCCGTACATGGCGTCCAAGCCCTCACCAGGATCGACTCTGAGTCCATAACGGACACCGTCGAAACGAGCCAGGTTGGAGGAGCATTCTGCTGGTGCAATCAAGTAGTACGCGCTGAGAGCGTGTGGCGCATGAGGGAGGTGACAGGGCTCAACGGTCGCTCCGAGGCTCTTGGCAAGCTCGAGTGAAGCATTGAACGCGTCGAGCACTCCGGACTCAATCCCCTCCCCAGAAAGCTCTGTGGGAACCCCGATGCGAACCCCGGTTAGGTCGGCTGCGGGAACTTCGCTGACGGGGTCTGGGTGATCCACCGACGTCGAGTCGTGAACATCCCTGCCGGTCATCTGGGAATACAAGAGAGCGGCATCAGCTACAGAGTTGGTGATCGGGCCTGCCTGGTCCAGCGACGAGGCGAACGCGATCATCCCGTAGCGCGAAACCGAGCCATAGGTCGGCTTGAGGCCAACAACGCCGCATAGTGCTGCCGGCTGACGGATTGATCCGCCCGTATCAGTGCCCAGCGCCCAGGGAACCAGCCCGGCGGCGACAGCCGCAGCGCTTCCGCCACTTGAGCCTCCAGGAACACGTCCACGATCCCAAGGGTTGATCACTGCACCGAACGCACAGTTTTCATTGGACGACCCCATTGCGAACTCGTCCTGGTGCGTCTTGGCGAGAAGGGGCGCTCCGGCCGCTGCGAGTGCATCAACAACTGTCGCGCTGTAAGGCGGCAAATAGCCTTCGAGAATCTTCGAACCGGACTGGCTAGGGACTCCTTCAGTGCAGAACAGGTCCTTAACCCCGAGTGGGACGCCACCGAGTGGACCACCCGTATGAATCTCTGCCGGAACGGAATCGGCACTCCAGCTCAAGGCGTTCAGATCATCAAGGCGGGATCGCTCGCGCCACTGCTCAAACAGCTCATGCGCGTCTACCTCGCCGGACTTGACCTTTGCCGAGGCGGCCGAGGCGCTGAGGGTTGTGAGATCTGAACTCATGACCCGCCGCCCGGGGACGGAACCTCAAAGCCTGAGCCGTCCGTTGCAGGTGCCTGGGATAGAACAGCATCCTTCCCAAGTGACTCCACGGGCACATCAGGCCGAAGGGCACCTGACTGCGCAACCGAATGAGCCGTGGGCTCAACCCCTTCGAGATCGAGACTTGAGATCTGATCCACATGATCGAGAATGCTCGACAGTTCAGCGGTGATTGCCTCAATCTCCGTCTCCTCGAGGGAAAGACGCGCGAGCCTTGCGATGTGGAGCACCTCCGACCTATCAATCATTGGCTATCCCCTCTGCGCTCTGCGCCACAGCCCCCACTGAAGTGAGACCAAGTTCGATCGGACTGACACTCGGGTCAGGGGAAATTCCATTGCTTTCGCTGCGAAAGGCGAGGGTGCCAGAAATCCACAAGAGCAGTACGAGTATGGAGCCAAGAAGACCGGCCGTCGTCGGAGTGCCATCAAGTCCATTCACCGCTGGAGGCCAAAGCAGATTTGCGCCAGCTGCCAGCACCGAAAAAAGCCCGAGGGTGAAAATTCCAACGTCCAAGCCAATTGCGGTGGCCTGAGACCGTCTGAGCACTGTCGCCGGGACGACCAGAATTCCCATCACTCCGATCACGAAAGCGAGCCAACCGGCCGGACCAAGGGATGAGATTCCCTTGTCGGCCGCAACAGAGCCCGAGTCAAACCAAGCCTGGCTGAACAGCAGGTGCAGCAGACCAGCGGCGCATATAAAAACCACAAGGTCAATCCATCTAAGTCGTCCAAGGCGCGCGTTCATGCCATGGAACCATATGCCGCCAGGGTGTTCCGAAGCAGCATCGCGATTGTCATCGGTCCCACACCACCCGGCACGGGCGTGATGAAAGCGGCTCGCTGGCTGGCTTCATTGAAGTCAACATCGCCGACCAATCCAGCCTCGGTTCTATTGATTCCAACGTCGATCACAGTTGCCCCCTCCTTGACCCAATCTCCCTTGATGAGATTCGGGACTCCAACGGCAGCGATCAGAATGTCCGCACGCTGAGCGACCCCCTGGAGGTTTCGGGTTCTGGAGTGACAGACAGTCACCGTGGCGTTTCGCTCAAGGCACATGGAAGCCAGCGGCTTGCCGACAAGGTCAGACCGGCCAACAATCACGACCTCGGCTCCCTCGAGCTCAACTCCGGTCCTGTCGAGAAGTTCAACAGCGCCACTGGGAGTGCATGGACGCAGTCCTTTTCGTCCCAAAGCCAAGAGGCCTGCGCTTGTGGCCGTCAAGCCATCGACATCCTTGTCCGGAGAGATGAGTGATGTGAGGCGACCACCGTCGAGAGAGTCCGGTACCGGCAACTGAAGCAGGATCCCGTCAACTGCCGAGTCTGAATTGAGCTCGGCAATCAGCGATGCCACTGCCTCAAAAGGGCTAGGGCCAGGCAGCTCATGGTGGAAGCCCAGAAACCCAACCTCATCACAAGCTTTGTGCTTGTTCGCCACATAGACAGCAGACGCAGGATCTTCCCCGACAATGATCGTTGCGAGTCCAGGCCTACGGCCGCCTGAGGCAACAAGTTGTTCAACCTCTGTTGCAATCTCGCCCCGAATCGAAGCAGCGATTGCTTTGCCATCAATGAGTTTCGCGGTCACGAGCCGAGATTATCCGCGCGGGCCGACGGTTGTCACGCCGGAGCAAGAGGAGCTATCGAAGCGACAAGCCTTCGCTCAGATCCGTCCGAACTGAATCTGACCGCAACAACACCGCCGGCTTCCAGTGCGGTCACGACCCCTGGTCCGAACTGTTCATGAACAACATCGTCACCCATCCGATATCCAGTGGATGAACTTTCGGAAATCGAACGACCACCCTCAACCGCCGCCATCATCCAGTCAGGCGCCTCGGTGGCCGGCTGCTCCCCACCTCCATCAATCAGATGCGAGGGAATCTCAAACAGGAACCGGCTCGGGAGGCCGCCCATCCAGTTACCGAACACCATGCGTCGCTGAGCCCATGTAAGCCAGAGCTCCCGTTCGGCCCTGGTGATTGCCACATAAGCGAGCCTGCGCTCCTCTTCAACATTGCCTTCCTCAACTGAGCGTGAGTGAGGAAACAGTCCCTCTTCGCATCCGATGACAAAGACAATCGGGAACTCAAGCCCCTTGGCATTGTGGAGCGTCATCAGCGTCACCAGACCACCGCCGTCCTCTCGCTCATCGGCATCGGCGACGAGGGAAACCTGTGAAAGGAAGGCCTCAAGTGAGCTGTCTTCCTCATTGCGCTCGTGCTCGCGGCCAACCTCAATCAACTCCCTGAGGTTCTCCATCCGTCCCTCTGCCTCAACTGTCCGTTCAGCCTCGAGAGCCTCGAGCATGCCGGAGCGGTTGACTACGTCGTCTACGAGCGCACCGACTGGCGCGCCTCCCGCTTTCGTGTCCTGAAGGCTTCGAAGCAACTCGGCAAAACGGCTCAGCGCCTTGACGGCGGCCGTACCAAGACCTGGAACGGTGTCGGGACTTGACGCTGCCTCCAGCACGGGAATACCCGAGCTGTTTGACCAGGCAAGAACGCGACTCACAGTTGTTGGACCAATGCCTCTCCGCGGCGAGTTCACTACACGTGCAAAAGCAGCCTGGTCAGCGGGATTGGAGAGGATCTGAAGATATGCAACCGCATCCCGGATCTCTGCTCGCTCATAGAACTTTGTACCGCCAACAACTTGAAACGGAATCCCCTCGCGGGTAAGCCTGTCCTGCATGACTCGGGATGTTGCGTTTGTCCGGGAGAAGACTGCGATGTCGTCTCGCGATGAGCCCTCATCAATCAGACGATCGATCTGACCCGCAACGAATCGTGCCTCAGCGTGCTCGTCCTCGAGATCAACAATCCTGATCAGGTCACCCTCTCCCGAATCGGTCCAGAGCGTCTTTTCCTTGCGCTCAGCATTGTTGGAGATCACCGCGTTGGCAGCCGAAAGAATGGTCTGTGTGGAGCGGTAGTTCTGCTCAAGTTTGACGACAACAGCGTCCGGGTAGTCCTTCTCAAAGTCGAGGATGTTGCGAATATCAGCCGAGCGGAAGGAATAGATCGACTGATCGTCATCTCCAACCACAGCGAGGTTGCGGTGTCCACCGGAGAGCAGTTGGAGGAGCCTGTACTGGGCATGGTTGGTGTCCTGGTACTCGTCGACCATCACATGCTTGAAGCGCCGCCCCCACCTCTCACGAACGTCCTCATGCTCGTCAAGGAGCCTCACGGTCCGGACGAGAAGGTCGTCGAAGTCCATCGCGTTCTGCTGTTGAAGGCTGCGCTCATACGATCGGTAGACCTCCGCAACGGTCTCTTCCCACCAAGATCCTGTCGTATCTGAGTACTCGGCAGGAGAGAGAAGGAGATTCTTGGCTCTGGAAATCTCCGACTGAACTGCAGATGGCACGACCTTTTTCGGATCATGGCCGAGGTCATCCAGTGTCCGTCTGATCAAACGCTTGGAGTCGTCCTGATCAAAGATGGAGAAGCCGGAGGAATACCCGATCCGCTCGCCGTCAATTCTGAGCAGCCGCGCACATGCAGAGTGGAACGTCATGACCCAAAGTCCTTGAGTTGATCTCCCGAGCAGATGTTCAACGCGTTCACGCATCTCCTTGGCGGCGCGGTTTGTGAACGTGATTGCGAGAATTTCAGTCGCTTGGGCCCGCCCAGTGGCCACGAGCCAAGCAAGGCGGTGTGTAAGCACTCTGGTCTTGCCAGAACCGGCGCCTGCAAGGATCAAAAGAGGGCCTTGATCGTGCGTGACAGCAGCCTGTTGGGGCGGATTCAGGCGCTCGAGGAGCTGAGCGGCGTCTTTGGCAGTGGGAGCGGGCATCGCCCGCATCACGGTAGCGCCCCCAGCGGCAGGGGCCAGATGACTTGCTTTTAGGCCCCAGCGCCGACAGGGGGCGGCGTCTCGCCCGCACGAGGAGGGTCCTCAGCAAGAAGCCGGGGTACGGTCACCATGCTGTAGCCCCGCGTCCGCAGCCCTTCAATGATGCGAGGGAGCGCGGCCAGCGTCTGTTCACGCGGACCTCCACCATCATGCATCAGAATTATCGACCCTGATTGCACCTGCGAAAGAACGTTGTTCACGATTGCATCAACCCCGGGGCGCGACCAGTCAAGCGAGTCGACATCCCAGAGAACCAAAAGCATCTTTTTCTTCTTTGCAGCAGCCAACGTGGCCTGGTCATAGGCTCCATATGGAGGCCTGAAAAGCCGGGGAGCGTCAAGACCAAGAGCTGTTATTGCAGCGGAGGTCCGATTGATTTCACTCTGCTGCTCACCAATAGACAAGGTTGGAAGCTGCGGGTGGCTCCAGGTGTGGTCTGCAATCACATTCCCGGCGTCTCTTGCGCTGACGCTGTTGGGACCGAACGTCGAAATCAGTCCTCCGAGGCTGAAGAATGTCCCCGACACGCCCTGATTACGAAGGATCGCAAGCACTCTGGGCGTGTACTCGCTCGGTCCGTCATCAAATGTCAACGCAACCGCTTTCTTTTCTCCGCCACCCTTGACGATGTACGGAGTCGTGACCAGCACGGAATCGATCGCAGCCTCGTCAACCTTCGTCACCTTCGCAAGAAGTGAACCGCTCCCGATTCCTCCGATTGCTTGAATCCGCGAGGCGAACGCATCCGCAGGGGCGCTGGATGACGAGCCTCCACCCAGAGAGGCAATGCCCCATACGACAAATGCGGCAAGGGCCAATGCCCCAGCGCCTGCTGCGCGGCGTCTGCGCTGGTGGACTGCCTCTGAAGAAACCCGCAGCCGGGTTTCGCTCCTGTCGTCAGGTTGACTCACTCGATTCCAAGTATGACGCAAATCCGACTCAAAACCCCGGGGAAGTGCAACCCGGCCGGGATTCACCGTAGGATCACTCCCCGTGTCCCCAACCGTTTGGCTAGTCCTCCCCACCTACAACGAGTCAGAGAACATCGAGTCGATACTCGACGCGATTACAGTCCAACTCGAGGCGGCCGCAACCGGCAACTGGCATGTCCTTGTCGTGGACGACAACTCCCCCGACGGAACAGGGAGAACCGCCGATCGCTTGAGCCAAGAGAGCGGCGGACGGATTGAGGTCCTCCACAGGCCAGGTAAAGAAGGGCTCGGCCGAGCGTATGTGGCCGGCTTCAAACATGCACTCGCAGGTGGAGCCCAGCTTGTTATCCAGATGGACGCCGATTTTTCCCACGATCCAAAGGACATCCCGCGCCTGCTCTCTGCGGCGGAATCAGCCGATGTCGTTATCGGTTCGCGCTACGCGGCAGGAGGAATGGTTCGGGATTGGGGCACAATGCGGCGGGTCTTGAGTCGAGGTGGCTGCCGCTACGCCAGCACGATTCTTGGTGCAGAGGTTGCGGACCTAACCGGAGGGTTCAAGTGTCTTAGAAGGAGGACACTTGAGCTGATCGAGCTCGACACGGTTAAGGCCGAGGGCTACGTATTTCAGATTGAGGTCACCTATAGAGCCCTGCTTCAGGGCCTCAACGTTGTTGAGGTACCGATTGTCTTTAGGGACCGGCGCGCTGGCACCAGCAAGATGTCCAGCCGCATCGCAATCGAAGCGATGTGGGCCGTGCTCGCACTTCGTCGACGGGTTGATACCCCGTCGGTCGTCTCCAGCGCCAACGAGTCCTAGAGACCCGACTAGCCGCCTGCGCTGGTGGGCCCGCGCCTCGGGTTCATTCGCCGGACCTCGCCAGGCTTGGTTCCAGACTGCTTCTCGACGATGTCAAGCCTTTCCGCGAGCGAACCCAGAGCATCAGCAACTGGATCCGGAAGGTGAGCCCAATCTGCATCGCGTCCCTCTGGTCGCTTTCCATCAACACGGACTGGATGACCCGGATTGCCCACAACAGTCGAGCCCTCAGGGACGTCATGAATGACCACGCTGTTGGCTCCGATCTTGGATCGGTCACCAACTGTGATTGGCCCGAGAAGTTTCGCTCCGGAACCAATGGTGACGTCGCTTCCTACTGAGGGGTGCCGTTTCCCGACCGCAAACCCCGTGCCACCGAGGGTGACTCCCTGATAGAGGGTCACATTGGAACCAAGGGATGCGGTCTCACCTATCACGACGCCCATGCCATGGTCAATGAACAGCCCTTCTCCGATCTTGGCCGCAGGATGGATCTCAATCCCTGTGAGGAGCCTTGCACCAGCCGAAATCGCTCTTGGAGCAAAGGGGACGCCGTTCTCATGCAAGGCATGGGCCACTCGGTGTGAGAGAACCGCGTGAACGCCGGGCCAGAGGGCTAGCACGGTAACCGCTCCCACTCCGCGGGCGGCCGGGTCGCGATCGATCGCTGCGCCTACATCGTGGCGCACCTCATTTGCGACTCGTCTGAGGGCACCTAGGCCCGGAATTGCCATGCTCTGACTCTAACGCCAGAGGGTTGACATCGGCGCGCCTGAGACCTGACTGCCCTCAGGCGTCAGTCGGGGCAAAGAAAGGAGCTGAGGCATAGCGTTCACCGGAGTCCGGCAGGACCACAGCTATTCGCTTTCCTGCGAACTCAGGACGGGAAGCGATCTGGGCTGCTCCCCAGAGCGCTGCACCACAGCTCATCCCGAGTAGAAGTCCTTCCACCCGGGCTGCTGACCAGGCAGTCCCAATCGCATTGTCGTCGCTGACCGGAATCACCTCATCAATCAGCTCTCGGTCCAATACTGGCGGAACGAAACCAGCACCAATCCCTTGAATTCGATGCGGGCCAGGACGCCCACCGCTCAATACTGGCGATGCCTCGGGTTCCACAGCGACCACTCGAAGACTTGGGTTCCGCTCCTTGAGGAAGCGCCCAGCCCCCGTGATCGTGCCTCCAGTTCCAACGCCACAGACCAAGGCGTCCACTTCGCCTTCAAGGGTTTCCCAGATTTCAGGGCCCGTACCCGTGTAGTGCGCCAGCGGATTAGCAGGGTTCGCAAACTGATCGGGAAGCCAGCTGTTGGGCTCGGAGCCAAGCGCCACCGCTCGGGACACGGCCTCGTCCATTCCACCCATTGACTCCACCAGTTCGACTCGGGCGCCGAACAGGCGAAGCAGCGTCTCGCGCTCTCGCGACATTCCCTGCGGGAGAGCGAGCACAAGGTCATAGCCTCTTGCTGCGCAGACGAATGCGAGAGCGATTCCCGTGTTGCCAGAAGTCGCCTCCACTATTCGCGTCACTCCTGGCTTGATCAGGCCCTCTTTCTCAGCGGCGTCGATCATTGCCACACCAATGCGATCCTTGACCGAACCGCCCGGGTTCCGGGACTCAACCTTGCCAAAGATGGACGCGACCGCCCCAGGGAAGAGACGCTTGATGGGAACCATCGGGGTTCCCCCAACCAACTCCTCTACTCGTACCGGATTTAGGGACATTCAGAGAAGAGTAGCCGAACCCCAACGGGCAGGATCAGACCGTCAGATGAAATACATGGGGGACGCTCCCCCAGCTTCAGCCTCGGCAAGATCAGCAATCGTCCGACCACCAAGAACCTTGCGGGCGGCCGCTGAAGCCTCTTCGAAGACTCCGCTTGACCCTGCCCCAAGCTCGCCGTCCAAAACTTCAACAACCTCTAGTGCAGAAATCTCAGCAGCTGGCTTGGCCAATTTGAATCCGCCCTTGACCCCTCGCTGGCTCGCAAGGAGCCCTGCGCGACGAAGAGTGGCGCATATCTGCTCAAGAAACTGGGGCGGAATGCCGCGCTTTCGGGCTATCTCCGCTGCCGGGACCGGCTTGCCTTCCGGGGAGATCGCAAGCTCGACAAGCGCGCTTATGCCATATGGCGACTTTGCTGTGATTGAGATCACGGGTTGATCCTACGCCGAGGGCCCGTCAGGCTCAGCCGCCAAGCGCTCAAGCATCCGATCAATCCGAAGGAGGCTCTCATCCTTGCCCAAAAGCGCGAGGGTCTCAAAGATCCCCGGGGAGATCGTTGTTCCACTCAGCGCCACGCGAATTGGTTGGAAGATGCGCCCGGCTCCGACATCGAACTCCGCCGGGAGAGGCTCCAGAGATGTCTCAATCAGTTGCTCCGTGAAGGAGTCGTCCACCGCAGCCAAGACCTCACGTGCCCGCTTCAGGGCAGCTGGAGCTTCAGCCTTGCCAAAAACTTTAGAGAAGGCCTTTGGATCCTCCGTTACCCCGTCATAAATGAACCCACAGAGTGGCTCGAAGTCATTCAGCGTCTGGATCTTCTCGCGGGAAATCGAAACTGCTGGCCCAAGGTCCGTTCTTCCCGTAAAGCGCTCAAGCCTGGAGGTCAAATCTGCCTCATCAAGCTCACGCAGATAGAGGCCGTTGATGTGCCTCAGCTTCTTCTCGTCAAAGACAGCGGGGCTCTTCGATACCCGACTCAGGGAGAACCGCTGCTGCAGCTCTGCAACCGGGAAGATCTCCTGCTCCGAGTCATAGCCCGCCCCAAGCAGTGCCATGTAGTTCACAACCGCCTCAGCAAGGTAGCCGCTGTCTCTCAGTTCCTGAACGGACGCGGCGCCATGGCGCTTGGACAGCTTCTTTCCATCAGGACCGTGAAGAAGCGGGAGGTGCGCGTAGATCGGAAGTGGAGCCCCCAGCGCCTCAAGCACCAAGACCTGCTTCGGCGTGTTGGAAAGGTGGTCCTCTCCTCTGACAACGTGAGTGATCTCTGCGTCAAGGTCGTCTACTGCGACGGCAAGGTTGTACAGCGGCGTGCCGTCCGCGCGGGCAATGACAGGGTCGTCAAGATGCTTGTGAGCAAAGACGGTCTCCCCGCGAACTGCGTCGGCAACAACTGTTTCGCCCTCATCAGGGACCCGGAGCCTCAGCGCACCGTCAGGCTCCGCCTCACCCCTGTAACCCCGGTCAGCACCATGGATGTCCTTCCACACCCGGACGTCATCTCCGGTCGCGTGTGACCGGTAAGCCCGTCCGCTCTCCTCAAGCTCAGCAAGCACCGCCCGGTGGCGATCCTCATTGGACGTCTGCATCAAGGGGCCCTCATCCCAATCAATCCCCAGCCACTCAAGCGCATCAAGGATCTGAGCGATGTTGGCGTCGGTCGACCGCTCACGATCGGTATCTTCGATGCGGAGGACCATCTCACCACCCTGACCGCGAGCAAGCAGCCAATTGAAAAGGGCGGTGCGGGCCCCACCAATATGGAGGGCGCCTGTAGGGGATGGTGCGAATCGAACTCTCATGGAGGAATACTGATGGTAGTTGGAGCGCATGTCTCACCGGCGGGCGGGTTGCCAAACGCCATTACAAGAGGAGTTGAACGCGAGTGCGATGCGATCCAGATCTTCTCCCAATCCCCTCGAGCGTGGAAGCCGACAAACCACTCAGATGAGTCGATCCAGGAGTTCCGCAGAGCCCGCGAAGAAAGCAGAATTGGGCCCGTTCTCATTCATGCCGTCTATCTGCTCAACTGCGCCTCTGCCGATCCCGAGCTTCGCGCCAAGTCACTTCAGGGCCTGATCAACTCCCTTGCCGTCGGAGATTCAATCGGAGCAGCCGGAGTGGTTCTCCACCCCGGCTCAGCAAAAGACGGGGACCCAAAAGAGGCAATCGCAAGAGCCGGAGAGGTGATCAGCGAAGCCCTGAAACAGACTGAGTCATGCCAACTCCACCTTGAGAACACGGCTGGAGCAGGAGGCACACTCGGGCGGTCATTCTCCGAACTCGCTGAGCTGCTTGAGGCGTCCGGAGGCGATGACCGACTTGGCGTGTGTATCGATTCCTGCCACCTCTTCGCCTCGGGCTACGACATCAGAACCTTGGACGGCGTCAACGCAACCGTGGAGGAATGCGACTCAACAATTGGAATAGACCGTTTGCGTTCGCTCCACATAAACGACTCCAAAACGGAGCTTGGCTCCAACCGAGACCGCCATGCGACCCCAGGCGAAGGGCTCATCAAGGCCAAGGGCCTTGGACTCTTCATGTCCGAGCCGCGCTTCGCCAAGCTCCCGGCGATCCTTGAAGGACCCGGGACCGCAGGAGCTGAGGCTCAACTTGAGGATGTCAAGGACCTCCGCAAGATCCTCGCAAGCGGGCAGAAGTTGAGAGGTCAGGCAGCCTGAGCGAATGACCCTGCGCCGAGCAGGGCCTCGATCTGACCGCGCAAGCCGGCTGAAGCGTTGACCTTCATGTCATCGCTGAGCCGAATGACCCGAACACCTTGCGGACCAGGCAGCTCAAGTGTTACTGGGCTGCTGCCAGGATTTGAGGAGAGAAGGTCCTTGAGATCCTCAAGCGCGCTGCCCGGAACTCCATGAGCTGGCACCCGGACGGTAATCCCTTCCTCAACCCGCTGAGCTGCCTCCTCGATCTTCCACCGATGTTCGTAGTACCCAAGAATTCTTTCAGC
>JAPLCH010000206.1 GCA_026392325.1 Solirubrobacterales bacterium
CCTTGATCCGCAGGGCAACCTGTCTGACTACTTCGACCTGGACCCCGATGCGACTCCAACGATCGCGGAAGTCCTCTTGGGACGCGCGACAGCACCGGAGGCAATCCATAGCGATGTCATCCCGGCAAACCTTGGACTGGCCGAGGCCGAGCTTGTCCTTGGGGGCAAGATGGGCCGTGAACTTACCCTTCGCAAGGCGCTCGGAGATGTAGGCGGTGACTACGACCTGGTGATGATCGACTGTCCCCCTGCTCTCGGTCTCCTCACGGTCAATGCACTGGTCGCCGCCGACCATGCGCTGATCTCTGCCGAGGCCCAGTACTTCGCAATGCAAGGCGTTGAACAAGCCTTGGAAGTGATCGCACTTGCCCGTGAAGGCCTCAACCCAACTTTGGACTGGCTCGGAGTGATCCTCAACATTGCGGATCTGCGGACAGTTCATTCAAGGGAGGCTCGAGCTGCACTCCTTGAGCATGTTGGGGACCGTCTGATTGACCCGCCTATCCGTGCCTCAATTGCCTACGCTGAATCAGCTGAGCGCGGCCAGTCAATCATTGACCACAGGCCAGACTTGGCAGTTGACTACCTGCAGATCGCAGCGGAGATAGCCCGACGTGTTGACCATCCGGAGGCCGCCAAGCTGCTTCTGGAAATGGTTCAGTCGGACTGAGCCGCAGGCATTCCGCCGGCAGCTTCAATTCGCGCACCCATCGCCTGAGCGAGCGCGATTGCCCCACTCAACGGGCGGATCATCACAGTGAAGTTCTTGACCATGCCGCTGTCGTCCGTCTGCAGAAGATCAACGCCTTCAAGGGATTTGTCCCCCACATTGGCGGTGAATCGCAGCATGTGGCTGTTTCCGTCACTTGCCTGATCTACATATTTGAAGTTCTCAAATGTCTGCTCAACATGGCCGAGCAGGAACATGATCGTGTCCAGCCCCGAATACGGCTTGTGCACGACTGGGCTGCAGAAGACGATGTCATCAGCGAACAGCTTCCGGGCACCCTCAACATCGTGCTCTTCAACGCACCGTCTGAATTCGTCCGCGATGTTCACAGCGCCACCGGCTCGCCGTTGACGGTTGCTCCGTTGGGCTCGAAGGACACTGAGAGAACCTCAGCCCAGCCGTCTACAGCCTTCACGAGCCGTCCCTTGACGTCATCCCGGTGCGAGGCCTCAACCCAGACAAGAACCGCGGAGCCAGCCCCTGAGATCGTTGCGCCGAGTGCGCCGAGCGATGAGGCTCTGCCGAGAAGATCCCACGATTCGGGATAGAGCTCCGACCGTCGCTGCTGGTGCAGGTTGTCATGGAGTCCACGGGCCAGAAGATCAGGGTCGCCGGAGGCAAGCCCAGCGCCAAGCAGCGTGGCGTAACCCGCGTTCGCGACGGCATCGGTCATTGGAACCTCGGAAGGCAGTGCCTCGCGGGCGTCGGAAGTGTTCACATACCTCTCCGGCTTGACAAGGAGAAGTCCAATCCCCGGGGGCGGATCAAGCCGAACAACCTGTCCTCCGACATGGACCGCCACTCCACCAAAGTAGGAGGCAGTGGCATTGTCAGCGACCCCGTCAACCTCAATCGCAAGCGCCAGTGGGTCAGAAACTGCGCCCCCGAGGGCTTTTGCGGCAAGTACTCCGGCGAGTGCTGCGCAGGCACTGGAGCCAAGGCCGCCGCACATGGGAATCCTTGAGTCCACATTGAAGGCGTAACCATCAGCTGGAAGCACCCGCTCAAATGCCCTTACGAGCAGGTTGCTCCGGTCGGTCGGAACATCAATGTTTGCGGTTAGTGAGAACTCTTCTGCTTCTTCCACAACAAGTGTGAGGTGAAGATCCAGGGCGGCCGCTGCAGAGTCAAATGCTGGACCGAGGTTTGCTGAGGTGGCTGGAACCCGAACAGTTGTCGGGCTCATCCAAGAACCGCCTCGCGGAGGGCCTCAACGCTCTTTTCACAAGGTGTCACTCCACCGCCCTGAGCCAATGCCGTGTCGGGATCCTTCAAACCGTTGCCGGTAAGGACGCAGACCACATCTTCCACTCCACCAGTGCCGTGTACGAGAAGTCCGGCCACTGATGCTGCGGACGCGGGCTCGCAGAACACACCCTCAGTGGTGGCGAGCAGTTTGTACGCCTCAAGAATTTCCTCGTCCGTGACCGTCCGGACAGACCCACCTGACTGAGAGAAGGCCGTTTCAGCCTCATCCCAGCGCGCGGGGTTGCCAATCCTGATGGCAGTGGCAATCGTCTCCGGATTCTCAACGGGATGTCCGAGCACCAGAGGTGCAGCTCCAGCTGCTTGGAAGCCAAACAGTCTTGGTGAAGCCCCCAGCTCCTGAAAGCCTTTCCACCATGCGGTGACATTGCCGGCATTGCCAACGGGAATGGAAAGCGCGGCAAGCTTTGGAAGCAGTTCGTGAATCTCATACGCAGCGGTCTTCTGACCTTCAATTCGGAATGGGTTTACAGAGTTGACCAAAGCAACCTGTTCTGTTTCCACAAGCTCGCGCACTAGACGCAGGGCATCGTCGAAGTTGCCATCGAGCCCAATCACCCTGGCACCGTGGATCAGCGACTGCGCAAGCTTTCCTTGGGCGATCTTGCCTCCGGGGACGACAACCGCGCAGGTGATGCGCGCCCTTGCCGCGTAGGCAGCCGCGCTGGCCGCAGTGTTCCCTGTGGATGCGCAGATCACAGCGTTTGACCCGTCCCTGACTGCGGCTGAGACGGCGCAGGTCATGCCGCGATCCTTGAAGGAGCCCGTTGGGTTCAGGCCCTCAAGCTTGAGCCATACGCGGGCACCAACCCGCTCGCTGATCTCACATGCGTAGACGAGTGGGGTGTTCCCCTCTCCGAGGCTGATGATCGGGTCTCCCTTTTCGAATGGGAGAACATCCATATGTCGTTCGATCAGTCCGGGCATCTCAGGATCCGAAATCCTCTTCGATGACACGGATGGCACGCGGCTCGGCCCGCAGGGACTCAAGGCCGGAGAGCTGAGTCAGGGCAGCGCTGAACGAGGCGTCGGACACCCTGTGGCTGACCATTACAAGTCGTGCGTTCTCACCAAGTCCGCGCTGGACAACTGATCGCACGGAAATCCCATGGTCGCCCAAGACCGCGGCAACCTGAGAGAGGACACCCGGCCGGTCTTCGACTTCAAGGTGCAGGTAGAAGGCAGATTCCGTGTCGGTCACAATCGGCAGCGGGTCAGTCGCAGGCGAGATTTCAGTCACAGCACCGGAGGCGATCGCCACAAGGTCACCGAGGACCGCCGACGCGGTCTGGGGACCACCAGCTCCTGGCCCGGACAAAGTGATCTCAGTGATGTCGTCGGATTCAATGGTGACGGCGTTGAAGGCTCCTCCGATCGATGCGAGCGGGTGACCTGGGTAGAGGAACACCGGATGGACGCGAACGGAGATTCCATCCCCCACGCGTTCAGTCGTCGCGATCAGTTTCAGGCTGAGGCCGAGTTCACTGGCATAGGCAATGTCGTCCGGCTGGATCCGCTCGATCCCCTCACACGGGATGGAGTCCACGTCAACGGAGGTTCCGAACGCAAGTCTGGTCAGAATCGCGATCTTCGCTGCTGCGTCGTGTCCGGCCACATCTTCCGTTGGGTCTGCTTCCGCATATCCCAGCCGTTGTGCCTCGGCAAGCACCGTCTCGTAGTCGGCTCCGGTTCTTGCCATCTCACTGAGGATGAAGTTGGTGGTTCCATTGACAATCCCGTGGATGCGTTCTATGCGCGCTCCGCTAAGGGACCCTCCGAGGACACGGATCACTGGCACAACGCCCGCCACAGCAGCCTCAAATCGCAGCTGAACGCCGTTGTCGCCTGCGAGCGCCCACAGTTCCTCGCCGTGACGGCTGATGAGCTGTTTGTTGGCACTGATCACATGCTTCCCTTCGATCAAGGCTCGCTCAAGCATTCCCTTGGCTGGATCAAGCCCACCCATGAGTTCCACGATCACATCGGAGTTGGCCATAATCTCGTCAAAGTCGCCAACTGAGCGCGTCAAGACACCGCTGATCTCGGGCCTGCGGCCAGTCACCGCGGCAACAGAGTCAGCCTGCTGCGCGACAAGGGCTTCAAATGCGCCCCCAACGGTGCCTCGTCCAAGCAGTCCTATGCGGAGTGGTTCGCTCATCAGTTACCTGCAGTCTCTCGTGCGAGGAGGTCATCCCACGTTTCGCGCCTCACGGCGACGCGAGCCTTGCCACCTTCAACCATCACAACTGGGGGCCTCAAGGCTCCGTTGTAGTTGTTCGCCATTGCATGACCGTACGCGCCGGTCACGGGGACGGCAACAAGGTCGCCCCTCTTGGGAGCCGGCAGACTTGCCTCCGTGGCGATCTGGTCACCGGATTCGCAATGCTTGCCAACAACACGGCATGGGGTGTCTGGTTGGTCATTGACCCGGTCAGCGCTTAGCGCCATGTATGCGGAGCCGTATGCGAGCGGGCGAAGGTTGTCGCTGATCCCACCATCAACCGCAACATAGGTGGAGACATTCGATTTGACGGTCTCGACGGTGTAGAGAGTCACTCCTGCGGTTGCAACAAGTGCGCGACCTGGCTCGAGCATCAGCTCAACATCCGGTCCAAAATGCTCAGCTGCGGCTGCTGCTGCCCCTGCGACGAACTCCTCAATGTCACCATCAGGACTTCCGTCCAGATAGCCCACGCCCAAGCCGCCTCCAAGGTTGACGACTGGGAAGTCCCCAAGTGGCGCAATTGCCGCGGCAGCGCGGGCGATCGAGCCCGTGTCCCCCAGCTGACTTCCCACATGGAGGTGAAGCCCCCTGAGCTCAAGCGAGTCCTCGCTTTGGATTGCCTTAATGACCGCTGGCGCATCCGGAAGGTTGACCCCAAACTTGGAGTCCTCCTGGCCCGTGGAGATGGCGGCAATCGTGTCACCGGTGACTCCGGGCGTCACTCGGAGAAGAACCTTCTGGATCACCCCGGCTTCCCGCGCACGGGCAGCAATGGTTGCCACTTCATCAGCGTTGTCAATTGCGACAAGTCCAACCTTGTGCTCAAAGATGTCATTCAGGTCCGCTTCGCTCTTCGCGTTCCCGTGGAAAAGAATGTCCTCGGGTGCGAACCCTCCGAGCAGGGCGATGCGAAGTTCTCCACCAGAGGTGACGTCACAGCCAAGGCCCATTGAGGAGAAGATCTTCCCCACCTCAACAACCGGGCAGGCCTTTGAGGCGTACTTGATCGTGCCCTTCATTCCAGTCGCCGCAAGTGCTTTGAGGAACCGATCCGCCCGTTCGCGCAGTTCGCTCTCCACCATCACATAGGCGGGCGTCCCGAATTCCCGGGCGAGGTCAACTGCGTCGCACCCGCCGAGCACAAGGTGTCCCTGCTCATTGATTGAGCTGTCTGCGGGCAGCGTGGATGGCAAGGTCCGGGTTTCCATTTGTCCGATGATCGCACGCGCGGGCAGGCAGATGCCGTCGGCGTGACAGTTCCTGCGGTTCTGATGCGATCCTCCACTCATGAGCAACTCCCGCCCTGCCCCAGCAGCCCCATCAGAAACAGGATTCGAGGATGGTCTGGCTTGGGCACGCTTTGAGCCCGATGGGCTTCCAACTGGAGGTGTTGTGATCTTCCACGGGGCTGGTTCGCGCAAGGAGAATCACTACGACATTGCCCGAGAGATGACCGGGGCTGGGCTTGCCGCAATCTGCTTTGACCAGCGTGGTCACGGTGAGTCCGATGGTCCAATGGACGGTCGGATTGTCTCGGACGCAGTAGTGATCGGAAAGCTCTTTGCTGGCCTGCCCATCGGCCTGAGGGGATCCAGCATGGGTGGTTGGGTCACGCTTGCCGCAGCTGAAGCGGTCGGGGCAAAAGCGATTGTCGCCATCTGCCCGACAACCGCCGCGCAGCTTTCAGAAGGTGTCCGAAGTGGACGATTGCCATTTGATGCTGATCCTGACCTGCTCTGCTCTGAGCTTTCCAAGGGCGATCCTCCCCCGCCGTCCATGCCCACCTTGCTTCTGCACGCCAGCGGGGACGAAGTGGTTCCCGTCGGCCGCTCTCGGGCGCTTGCCCCGCTGCTTTGCGCCGAGTCGCGTTATCTGGAGGTGCCGGGCGGTCACCACCGCTCGCTTCAACATGACTCGGAGATCACTGCACTCACAGTCAGGTTTCTCGCTCAGTACTTGGGAACAGCAGAAACTGGCTAGGTCTTCGGGCTGGCCTCGGTTGCCCGACGCAGGCCGCCATCACGCGAGTTCACAACAAGCCAGGTTCCCCCAGCCAATCCGATGGCCAGCGCCCAAAGCTGAGGCTGCGTGAACCCAATCAGCGCAGCATCGTTCCTGCGCAGAAATTCAACGAGAAACCGCTCCACGCTGGAAGCGACCATCCAGAGCGCAAACAGTGACCCCGGCTTCAGCTTTCCGCGCAGGCGCCAGAGGCAGAGAGCGACGTAACCCATAACCAAGGTTTCATAGATCGGCGTCGGGTGGACGGTCACACCATCAGCTGTCGGGACGGTCCCATCGGGGTAGCCCATGGCCCATGGGAGTGATGACTCGCTTCCATAGTCCCCATCACCGCTGATCTGACAACCGATGCGGCCGATCGCATATCCGAGCGCAAGGCATGGGCCCGCAATGTCGAACATCTCAACGAGTGGAATCTTCCTCCAGCGAGTCCAGATGTACACGGCGAGCACTCCACCGAACAGGCCGCCAAACCAGGTCAGGCCAGAGCCTGAGAAGAGCGACCCGAGTGGATCTCGGTTAAAGGCGGAAGGGTTCGCCAAAAGCCAGTAGAGCCGCGCACCGACAAGACCGCCGGCCAGAGCGACGACCACTGTCTCCCAAGCCCATTCGCCCTTCCAACCCAGTTCAGTGAACCTTCGCTGGGCCAGCAGACCCCAGGCAATGAAGTTCAGCGCGAAGAAGATCCCAAAGGTCTGAAGGTGAACACCGAGGACATTGAACTGGACGAGCATCAGTGGCTGGAGGCTAGCACCCCGGCACCCTTTCGCCTAGAGCCAGTTGAGCGGGTTGGTGACCGAACCGTTGACGCGAACCTCAAAATGGAGGTGATCGCCAAAGCAAAGACCGGTGCAACCCGAGTAACCAATGACTTGCCCCTGGGACACATGTGCGCCTACTGAGGTTGCAAATCGTGACTGGTGTCCGTAACAGGTGGAAACGCCACCGCCATGACCGATGCAGGTGTAGTTGCCATAGCCGCCGACCCAGCCAGCGATCTGAACAACTCCGCCTCCGGCTGCGCGGATTGGGGTACCGGATGGAACTCCAATGTCAGTGCCTGGATGGCATGACTCCCATGCACGTCGCTCGCAGAACGGTGAGGTGATTGGACCGTTGACCGGCCAAATGAAGGTTCCTGAACCGGAGCGAATTGGACCAGCTGGAAGTGTTCCCGAGCTCTGCAGCTGTCCTGTGACTGAGTTGATGTCGCTTTGCAGAACATCGATCTTTTCGCGCAGGCGCTTGGCGTCGGCATGGACAGTGTCAAGGGCTCCCTGTCGCTGAGCGCGTGCATCGGCCCAAGCCTGACGCTTGGACTCAAGCTTGCCCCGGACTGAGGCGATCTCATTGCGGCGGCTCATGATCTCGCCCGCGACAGCCTGTCGTTCGTTTTCAATACCAGCAAGGTGGGTTGCGACAACAGTGGACTGGTCTTTGGAGACCTTGACTGCGGTGAGAATTTCACGGTCCTGCTGGCCGATCCTTGAGAGGAACTCTTTGTTTTCGATCAGACGGGCAAATCCATCCGTGTGTAGAACGACGGTGAGCAAGTCTGGACGATCCGACTGATAGAGCTCAACGAGGCGGCGAGAGAGAATCCCTCTCGACTTGGAAAGCTGGGCCTTAAGCCGGGCGAGCTGCGTTTCGGCAGCGCGATGCTCCGATTGGATGGTGCGAAGCCTGTTTACTGCAATGTCAAGCTTGGACTGGACGCCGGCTTCCTTGGAGCGCAGGCCGGTGATGCCACCCTGAATCCCATTGATCTTTGTTGTAAATCCGGCAATGGTTGTGGACAAGACGCGTGCGCGCCCTTGCTTCCCGGACAGCTTCGTCTGTGCGCTGTCGATCTGCGAGCGCATCTTGCTGACCGATTGGGCACCCGCAGCCGGAACTGCGATCGCGCAGATGGCGCACGCAGTGATGACGGCGAGTGAGGCCGCGAAGGCCCGGGGGCTGGGGGTGTTGTTTGAGTTCTGCTGCATTTGGGTGCCTACGGAGTTAGCTGACGGGCTGGCGGATTTCCGCCTCGCCGCTTGATTGCGACGATTCGCCCCGGGACTGATTGGGTCCCCCGCTCTCTTTCGCATGAACGAAAGTGACTCGGCAGCTTCAGAGTAGCAGGGTCAATATCCCTGCTCGCCGATTAAACGGGAGCGATGAAACGGGATTTGCAGGAAGAAAGCGGTTTACAGGCCGGCTGGATGCCGGACTGCGTAACCGCTGCCTGACCGCATGTCGCGCTGCCAGCGGGACGGGCTTGCGCCTGAAGTGTCAAAGCGGGCCCCTGCGACGACCATGAATACATGGCCACCATTTGCGTAGATCGTGATCCATGCGCCCCGGCCTCTGGAGCCCCAGCTCGCAAGCTCACCGGACACGAGTGGCTGGTTGAGCAGCTTCGCTCCGTGGAGTGCGTAGGAAACAGATCCTGAGCAGTCGTATCCCTTGGCGAGCCATGCTGCATGACCGCCGCCCCAGATGTATCGAAGCGAGCGAATCTTGTTTCCGGCCCAGATGACCTGCTTGACCTTGTCTGGAGCAGCGGCAGGGGCATAAGCGAGGCCTGCCTTGATGACCACCTTGGTTCCTGGAACCGTTGGAGTGGTCGGAGTCGAGATGACGGGGATCGTCGGATCGCCTGGTGAAGCTCCGCCGTCGGACGCAAGAGCGCTCGGAGCCATGATGAGCATGCCCAAGGTCAAAGCAGTGATTGTTGTGCGTAGGTTTCGCATCTGTTCGGTTGCCGCCGGAGTTAGCTGTCGGGCTGGCGCTGAACTAGCGCCTCCCACGAATCTCGTGGAATTAGCCCCGAGGAATCTTGGTTCCCCCGGTCTCTGATCTCGAGGATCAGTGATTAGGCATGCAGAAAGCTACCACAGGGTCGGATGGAATCCTCTCCCAAACCCCAGCCGTCGTGAATCTGCCTGCTGATGCCAAGACGGATAGGATCACGCTCAATGACCCTATTTTCAGGCGTTCGGAGCACAAAAAACTTGGTTGTTTCCGGCCTCGCGTTGTGTGCGGTTTCTCTCACAGCGTGTGGCGGTTCGACACCGCTCGGTGGCAGTGGAAGCTCAGGCTCGGGGATCCCAACAGTCGCCACCAAGAACACGACTCGGGTTGACGCGTCAAGTACTTCGGACAAGGCAGCAGCCATCTCCTTGGCGGTTTGGCCAGGCGGCGGACAGCGTCCTCGCTCAGCAATTCTCCTTCCATCAGACTGGCAATCTGGCCTCGCCGCAGCACCACTGGCGGCCCCACCTTTCAACGGGGCGTTCCTGATGGCAGATGACGGAATCCCGGACGCGACCCAGAGCGCACTGGACGAGCTGAGCCCCACCGGCGTCACGTCCGCGCAGGGCGTAAAGCGAATTCGAATCGGCAACGCTGAGGATCCAGGTCAGAGCAAACAGATCAGCGGTAACGGACCGGCAGGTCTCGCTGACGCAGTCGACAAGTCAAGAGCAGCCGCTGGGGCACGCTCAACAGGGTCGCTTGTTGTTGTGGGAACCGACGGACCTGAGTGGGGAACTCCTGCTGCCGCCTGGGCCGCAAGAAGTGGAGACCCGATTCTCTTCGCACAGAAAGATGCGCTCCCCCAGCCGACCGCCGATGCGATCCGCAGGCATGGCCACCCGCTGATCATGCTCCTCGCCCCAACCACAGTTGTTTCACCTCAGGTTGAATCGCAGCTGGCAGCACTCGGGACAGTCATCCGAATCACAGGCCCAACCCCCGTTGCAGCTGCCATTGCCTTCGCGAGGTTCAGGGATGGAGACCGCGGCTGGGGTCTGATTGACCCAGGACACGGTTACATCTTCACCAATTCAGAAAACCCGATGGATGCAATCGTTTCCGCTCCTCTTTCCGCCGCAGGCGTCTGGGGCGCATCCCTTCCTTTGCCTTCTTCCACTGAGATCCCCGCCGCCCTGGATCAGTACCTGCGGGATGTACAGCCAGGATTCAGGGATGACCCGACCCGTGCCGTCTACAATCACGGCTGGCTTATTGGCGATACGAAAGCGATCAGCCAAGAAACGCAGGCAACACTTGACCATCTGCTGGAGATTGTTCCGGCCAACGAACAACGGGTACACCCATGAGCAACGAGCACGCATCAACCGATATTCCCCAAGTCAGCACCGTCACTGTCTCCGAGCTCAGGTCAATCGCAGCTGCGTCAACACCACATTTCTCACAGCAGGTCCGTGAGCGAATTCAGGGTTTGATCGCTTCGCTTCCAGCAGACCATCCAGCACGGGTATTCGGCGAGCAGGAGATCATTCGCCTCGCAGACATCGGCAACAGCGGCGAGGTTCGGGGCACTCCCAACGAACCAACGCTCAAGCCCTTGTCTTCAGTCACGCAGACCCAACCGGCAGCGGAGTAGACGGTGCAGATCGGTCTCTTCCTGGCCTATTGGCCATGGTTCACCCCAGAGGAGCAGATCGAATACGCCGTCCTTGCAGACCGGCTTGGCCTGGACAGTGTTTGGATCAGCGAAGCTTGGGGACAGGACGCCGTATCGGTCCTTGGCAACCTGACCGCCCAGACTGAGCGAATCCGCCTTGGCTCAGGGCTTATGCAGATCCCAGCCCGTCAGCCAACGGCAACTGCCATGGCTGCAGTAACTCTTGATGTTCTTTCCAAGGGCCGCTTCAACTTGGGGCTTGGCCTTTCTGGACCTCAGGTATCTGAGGGTTGGTACGGCGTTGCTTTTGACAAGCCGGTCAAGCGCACACGTGAATACATCGAGATCATTCGACTCGCGCTTTCCGGAGAGAAGGTCATTTACGACGGCGAATTTTGGACGCTTCCGCTTCCTGAGGATGAGGGCCTTGGCCTTGGGCGTCCACTTCGGCTCCTTGCGCGACCAGCGCAGGAGAACATCCCCATCTTCCTTGGAGCCATCGGACCAAAAGCAGTGGAACAGGTCGGCGCGATTGCTGATGGCTGGCTGCCGTTCATGTACAGCCCGAAGAATCCCGATGTCCTGAGGGACCCGCTGCTGCGTGGCCTTGAAAAGTCTTCGCGGTCAATCGATGACCTCAAGATCTCAGCCGTCATCCCCACAGCAGTCGCGGCAACAGTTGAGGAAGCCCGTGACGCAACCCGCCCATGGCTTTCCTTCTACCTTGGCGCGATGGGTGCCAAGGCAAAGAACTTATATGTGGAGCTCGCAGACCTTTACGGCTATGGAGATTCAGCCCGCGCTTGCCAGCAGGCATTCCTTTCCGGGGACCGTCTCGGAGCTGGAGCCCTGCTGAGCGACGAACTTGTTGATGTCGGCACGATCGCCACTACTCCAGATGAATTGGCCGACCGTGTGAATGAATACGAAAGCATCGGCGTCAACGAGATCATCGCGATCCCGTGTGGCGATGCTGAAGGCAAGGACAACACGATCCGTGCCCTCGCCGACGTCCGTTCCTGAGCGTTCACAGCTAACTGTCCTCTACGACGAGGACTGCCGTTTCTGCAGGTGGTCGGTTGCCAAGCTCATCTCGCTGGACGGAGCGGCGCACTTGCGACCAGAGCCGATTCAGTCGGAATTGGGGCAGCAGCTGCTCGCTGCGATACCCGTTGCGGAACGCCTCGCCAGTGCCCACTGTGTTGACGCAGCAGGTCAAGTGCGTAGTGGA